>JANXWN010000230.1 GCA_025351125.1 Caulobacteraceae bacterium
CGCATAGCCGGCCTCGACCAGGGTTTCGAACCCGGCGCGGATCAGTTCGACCAGACCGCCGCACAGCACCGCCTGTTCGCCGAACAGATCGGTCTCGCACTCCTCGCGGAAATTGGTCTCGATAATTCCCGACCGACCGCCGCCGATGGCCGAGGCGTAGGCGAGACCAATGTCCAGCGCCCCGCCGGTGGCGTTTTGCTCGACCGCGATCAGGCACGGCACGCCACCGCCTTTCAGGTACTCGCTGCGCACCGTGTGGCCAGGGCCCTTGGGCGCGACCATCAGGACGTCGACGCCGGCGGGCGGTTCGATAAGTTTGAAGTGTACATTCAGCCCGTGCGCGAACAGCAAGGCGGCGCCGTCGCGAATATTCGGCGCTAGGTCGGTTTTCCAAATGTCACGCTGCAGCTCGTCCGGCGCGAGCATCATCAAGACGTCGGCCCAGGCCGACGCCGCGGCGGGGGTCATGACTTGCAGGCCCTCGGCCTGCGCCTTCTTGGCTGACGCGGAACCCTCGCGCAGGGCGACGACGACGTTCTTAGCGCCGGAGTCCCTTAGGTTCAACGCGTGTGCATGGCCTTGCGAGCCATAGCCGATGATGGCGATTTTTTTGTCCAGCAGGCGTGCGAGATCGGCGTCTCGGTCATAGTAAACGCGCATGAAATCGCTCCTGGAAGGCCGTGTTTTGCGAGGGCCGTGCAGGTGCGCGGCAAATGAACGCCGCTATCGATAGGTTTTCAGCCAAAAGGTCAAGACAAGCGCCGCGCCGACGAAGGGATTGGCACGATGCTCTACGTCAACGGCGCGAACTCGACGCCTTCGCGGCTTCACGGAAAAGCGTTTCGGTCGCGATGTCCGCTGGAAACAGGCTTTCGATCCGCAGTTCGTCGGCGGTCACGTCCTGTGCCGTTCCGAAGGTTGCGACGACCGCGAACAAAGAGATGCGTCTCTCCCCCAGGGCAATGTCGAGCGGCAAGACCGGAACCAAGACCGCGTCGCGCGCCGCGCCGAGGATATCCGCCTCCTGAAAAGGACCAAGCTCGTCTCATCGCTTTGGCAGCAGTTATCGCCGCGTTCGGCGTGCTCTCGACACTAGCCCTATTGGATGTCGGCTACCTCGGACGCGCCGGCGCACGGACTACCGGCATGGCCGTTCGTCCTGATCACCCTGCTCGCGGGCTCGTTTGGACCCTTAGCGTATTTGGTCGCGCGCGAATTGCGCGCAAACAGCATGCGGGCGGCGACGGCTTCGCGGGATTTATCGCGCGGGACCGGTGCATCGCAGCGCAATTCACTTTATGCACGAACGACGATGGCCGCCTGCGTTCACCCCGAACAGCAATACCTCGACCTCCTCGCCGAGGTCATGGCGAGCGGCGTTCGGCGGGGCGATCGCACGGGCACCGGGACGCTGGGCGTGTTCGGGCGGCAGATGCGATTTGATCTGGCCGACGGGTTTCCGCTGCTGACCACCAAGCGGGTGCACTTCAAATCCATCGTGCTGGAATTGATCTGGTTTTTGAGCGGTCAAACCAACGTGCGATGGCTGCAGGAACGCGGCTGTTCCATCTGGGACGAGTGGGCCGACGCCGACGGTGAACTAGGGCCGGTATACGGCAAGCAGTGGCGCTCATGGGCCGCGCCAGGCGGACGCGTCATCGACCAGATCAGTCAGGTCGTGCGGTCGATCCGCGACAACCCAGACAGCCGCCGCCATATCGTCTCGGCTTGGAACCCGGCGGACGTTGAGGACATGGCTTTGCCGCCGTGCCACTGTCTGTTTCAATTCTGGGTAGCCGACGGTCGGCTATCGTGCCAGCTCTATCAACGTTCGGCCGACCTGTTCTTGGGCGTGCCGTTTAATATCGCCAGTTATGCGCTGCTGACGAAAATGGTCGCCGCCGCGACCGGGCTTAAAGCGGGCGAATTCGTGCATACGCTGGGTGACGCGCACCTTTATCTCAACCACGTCGAGCAGGCGAAAACCCAGATCGCCCGCGCGCCGCACCCGTTCCCGGCCGTGCGACTGGCCGAGCGGGAAAGTCTGTTCGATTTCGCGCCGGAGGATGTCGTGTTGGAAAACTACAAGGCCCACCCGCCGATCAAGGCTCCGATCGCGGTTTGACCGTCCGTCTGACCCTTGGCCCCGTGGCGCGCGGCGCCAACGGCGTAATCGGCGCGAACGGTGGTCTGCCGTGGCGTCTGAAGGCGGATTTGCGGATTTTCCGCCGTGTTACGATGGGTAAACCCTTGATCATGGGCCGTAAAACCTGGGAGTCCTTGCCGATCAAGCCCTTGCCGGGCCGCGCCAACATCGTTTTGTCCCGCGACGGACGGTTCGAACCGTCCGGGGCCCTGGTATGCGAAGATTTCCACGACGCGTTTCAGATCGCCCGCGACCAAGCCGAGGATGACGTTCAGGACGAGGTGTGCGTGATCGGCGGCGCGGCGTTATTCGAGATCGCACTACCTAAGGCCAAACGCCTGTATCTCACCGAGGTCGATGCGAGCCCGCCGGGCGATGTGTGGTTTCCACCGTTTAACGAGGCCGATTGGCGCGAAATCAGTCGCGAAAGCCATGCCGCCGGGCCGGACGATGATCACGCCTTCGTGTTTCGGACGCTGGAGCGGCGTCGGTAACGCCGCCTAACTTCGGGAGGGCGCGCAAAACGCGCTCGACCACGTTTGAAATCGCGCCATATCCGCTGTGGAGCGCCTCGTCTTTGTGCCTCTCCGGAACAAAAATCTTGCCGCCGGCCGCCGGGTGACCCTTAATAGTTTGCGAAACACATCACACGCAGGATTGCCCATGGATATCCACCTCGTCGCCGACGGTCTGCAATTTCCCGAAGGCCCGATCGCCATGGCCGACGGGTCGATTATCCTCACCGAAATCGAGGCGGGAGTGCTGACCCGCGTGGCGCCGGACGGAACCAGGACGACCGTGGCGCACATGGGCGGCGGACCCAACGGCGCCGCGATCGGGCCGGACGGTGCGATTTACGTCACGAACAACGGTGGATCGTTCGAATGGCTGAAACAGGACGGGCTGACCATCCCCGGCCCGACGCCCGCAAGTCACGTCGGGGGATCGATCCAACGCGTCGACATCGCCTCCGGAAAGGTCGAAACGCTCTATGACTCCTGCGACGGCAAGCGCCTGATCGGCCCCAACGATATCGTGTTCGACAAGCAGGGCGGTTTTTGGTTTACCGATCACGGCTGCGGCACGCCTGACGGACGCAAGTTCGGCGCGGTGTATTACGCCAAGACCGACGGCTCGCACATCGTCCGCGCCCGCGATCACTTGATTTCGCCCAACGGCGTCGGTCTCTCGCCGGACGAAAAAACGGTCTATGTCGCCGATACACAATTGGGCCGGTTATGGGCGTTCGACCTGAACGGCCCCGGCGACATGCCGCATTACGACATCCTCGCGCCCGGTCGGGTAATCTGCAACCTACCCGGCTATCAATTGCTCGACAGTCTGGCGCTGGAGGCAGGCGGCAAGGTGTGCGTGGCCACGATCATCAATGGCGGCATCACCGCTTTTGACCCCAACGGCTCGACCGAGCATTTCGCGATCCCCGATCTTATCACCACCAATATTGTTTTTGGGGGCGCCGATATGCGCGACGCCTGGATCACCGCGTCTTCGACCGGCAAGTTGTATAAATGTCGTTGGCCGCGACCGGGTTTGAAACTTAATTTTAACGCCTGACGCCCGAAGGCGGATCACGCCATGACCTGACCACCATGCCGGTCATTTTGCCTTCTCGATCCAGCCGGCACGCGATGGCCCGTCGCACCGTCAGCCGCAACCGACTTGCGTTTGTAATAAGGCCATTTGACGCCCTATTCTTTTCCTGCCTCGCCCCGTTTCGAACATAGCCTTGACATGGCCATTTTTTGGGTAAATAAAGGCGACATTCTGACTTCCGCCGCGTTGTGTCAGTTTTAATGTGACGGGGCCTTGGCAGCGACGGGCCGTTTTTCGGCTCGCATTTGCGCAAAATGGGGATTGAGATGAAAAAATCGATGCTGGCATTGGCGACCGTGCTCACGCTCGGCGCCGCCGCGACGGGGGCCCATGCCGCCGACGTGTTTCTGTTTCAATGGGACGAAACCGCCAGCGGTCTGTTGGGAAATACCTACGAAGACGGGAAACTCGTTCAGAGCGTTAATGTCGGCCCCGAGTCCTACGGCGGCGGCTATATTCTGACATGGAATGTGGGGGCCGCACTGGCATCGGACGTGAATGTTTCGGTCAATATCCTCGATGCCGACGGCTCGCTGAGCGACACGTGGCAGCTCTTCGGCAAGGGCGGCGATACTTCCATTTCCATTCCGTTTATTTCCGACGCCACCCAGCGCCTTGATGCCTTCAGCCTCAAGGAAACCGGCGGCTTTCAAACCGTCGCCCATTTCGTCCTCAACAATGGCGACGACTTTACCTGGCAGTTCCGCTCGGCGGACGGCGTGCCCGAGCCCGCCGGCTGGGCGCTGATGGTGCTGGGCATCGGCGGCTTGGGCCTCGCCCTGCGCGCCGGTCGCAAGGTGGCGGTCGCCGCCGCCTAATAACAGATTCGATTGGGCTACTAGACGCCGCGGGTCGTGCGACCTTCGGCGTCTAACTTTTTGGGCCACGTCTAGACTTACCGCGGCTGCAAGGGGAAAAGGGAGCATGGCGACCCCGGCCCCCTTCACCACCACCGTCCTCACCATGTTCCCGGACGCTTTCCCCGGCCCCCTCGGCGTGTCGCTGATCGGGACCGCGTGGCGAGAACAAAACTTGTGGGCGCTCGAAACGGTGGACATTCGAGAGTTTTCCAACGATAAGCGCGGCTTCCTAGACGATACCCCCGCCGGGGGTGGTCCTGGACAGGTAATGCGGGCGGACGTGATCGCTTCGGCGCTGGACAGCATCGAGGCGGCGGGGCGTCCGCTTTTGTATATGAGCGCGCGCGGTCGGCCCTTGACGCAAACGCGCGTCGCGACATGGACGCGGGCCCCTGGCTTGGTGGTGCTGTGTGGGCGTTTTGAAGGGGTCGATCAGCGGGTGATCGATGCCCGCGGGTTTGAGGAAGTCTCGGTCGGAGACGCGGTACTCGCCGGCGGCGAGGCGGCGGCCATGGCGGTGATCGAGGCGTGCGTGCGGTTGCTACCCGGCGTATTGGGCGCGGCGGCCAGTTTGAGCGAGGAAAGTTTCGAAGACGGGCTATTGGAGCATCCGCAGTTCACCAGACCACGGGTGTTCGAGGGCCTCGCGATACCGGAGGTTCTGTTGTCTGGCCACCACGGAGCGGTGGCGAAATGGCGGCGGGATCAGCGGGAAACTACAACGCGGGAACGGCGTCCGGATGTTTGGGCGGCGCATCTCGCCAATCAACAGCTAAAGGGCAAATAAGCCCCCTAATCAGAGGACTAAAGTCATGAACATCATCCAAGAACTCGAAAATAGAGAAATCGCGCGGCTCATCTCGGGCAAGAAAATCCCCGCCTTTCAACCGGGCGACACCGTCCGGGTCAATGTGAAGATCAAGGAAGGCGAACGCGAGCGCGTCCAAGCCTATGAGGGCGTATGCATCGCCCGTTCCGGGGGCGGGCTGCAAGAAAATTTCACCGTGCGCAAGATCAGTTTCGGCGAAGGAGTCGAGCGGGTTTTTCCGGTGCTGTCGCCGATGATTGAGTCCATCGAAGTGAAACGTCGCGGCGCCGTGCGTCGGGCCAAGCTGTATTACCTGCGCGATCGTCGAGGAAAATCGGCGCGGATCGCCGAGCGCGCGATGGGCGACGCGGGTCGCGACACCTCCATCGCGGGTGACGAACCCGCCGCCGATTAGGTCTCTACGGACTGGCCGGCGCGCTGCTTTTTGAAGCGGCCGCCGCCGCGCCGCCGGCTGCCGCGAGCGCCAATCCGGCCAGCCACAGCGCGCTGGTCGGAACCGCCGCGTCGAGCAGGGCGACACACGGTTTGGCGCAGCGTTTCACAAAAGCATCGTGCTCCGCGCCGACCGCCCCGCGCCGTGGGGTCGTGCTATTCCAGTCGGCCTCACACGATTGGCGCACCCGAGCGTCATACGCGACCTGCGACTCGCGCTCATTTCTCGCCAGGCAACGGGTTTGCGACGCCGCGTGCGCCGCGCCATTAGCAATCAAAACCAGGAGCCCGGTGATGAGACCTAGAGATGGTTTGCCCATGGATTCAGCCCCCTATAGGAAGACATCGCGCGAATCATCGTAGCGCGGTCGGTGATCTCCGACAACAAGGGGGCAAGGTTGGGCGAGCGCGGTTCATGGCGACGCTGGGCAGGCCGCGCCATGGTGACGGCGTCCGCCTATCTGGCCGCCGCCCTCATCGTCATCGCGACCTTGCTTGCGCTCAAGGGGCGGGTCGAGCCGCGCGTCCTGCGGGCTTTACTGGGGTATTTCTTTATTGCCTCTCTGTCCGCGGGGCTTGATCCTGCGACGGTTAAAGCCGCCGCCTTGGCGACGAGCGATCCGGCGCGGGTTGACAGTATCGATGTCCGCGCCGCCCTGGCGGCCAGCGTGCTCAAGGGGCTCGCGGCGTCGCCGTTTTTGGCCTTGGTCTGGCGATTCGCCGACCCCGCGATCAATCTTGCGACTTTAGGGTGGACGCCGGGATTGTGCGTCGCGGGCTTCGTGGCGACAGATTTGCGGGTGTTGTTTGATCTGCGGGGTCGTCACGCAACGGCAATCTGGGTCAAACAGGGCGGCTTGGCCGCGGGTCTGGCGCTCACCGCCGCTCTAGCCTGGCTGCGCGTCCCGCTAGCGGCCGGAGTCGCCGTCTCGACGCTCGCGCGGTTGGCCTTTGTCGCGGTGGCAGCGTCCGTGGTTCTTCGCCCGATGGCGACGCGCGCGCATGCGGCCACGACCGTCTTTGTCTCCCGCGTGAACGCCTTGTTGGTCGACCGGCGATGGCCGGCGTTGGCGGGAGCGTCCCTGGTTGCGGCGATTAGCGGCTCGAGCGACCGGGTTTTTGGTCTGCGTTTCCTTTCGGCGGAGGCTTGGGCGGGATACTATTTGCTGTACGAAGTGTTCAGCAAGTTTTGGTTTATCCCCTATTTGCTGAGCCCGATTTTGTTCGCCCGCCGCCTCGCCGACGGACCGGACGGCATGTTCCCGCGCGTCGCTTGGCGTCTGACAAGCGCCGCCGGCGTAGAGTTCTTGAGCGTGGTCGTCGCGGCCATCGTTCTAGCGCGGTATTGGCCACCTGTGGGACTGCATCTCGTTTTGGGCTTGCCGACCGTCGGCTTCGCCGGCGCCGTCGTGATCAACAGTTTCACCCAATTGCGGATTGCCGAACTGCAGGCCGCGGGAGCCGCGCGGCGTGTGCTGCTGGCGATGGGCCTGAGCGCGGGCGTCTCGGCGGCGTTGTTTTATAACGCCGCGCGCGGGTTCGGCGCCGTCGGTCTGTTGATCGCCTGGCTACTGAAGGCTCTCTTTGAGTTCGCCGCCATAACCGCGGCGGCGCGATGGCCGCGGCGGCTAGCCCCACAGGCCATGATCCGTCTAATAGAGCCTCCATGACGTCATCTTTTTTCGATCTGAATGCGACACATAATCCTCACCGCTGGTTTCTGCCGCTACACGACGGTTTATGCGTCGGGCCGCCCGGTAAGCTTTTCATGTTCGGTGGCGTGGGGCTCGCGGCGGCGATCAAAGCGATGGAACAGACCTGCGATCGCCCGGTGGCGTGGGCGACCGCGCAATACCTGTCCTTCGCCCGACCGCCCTCTATCCTTGACCTCGACGTCTGGGTTCCGATCCACGGCAAGCACACCAGCCAGGCGCGGGTCGTTGCCCATGTCGGCGACAAGGAGATTCTCACGGTCAACGCCGCCTTGGGGTCGCGGCCCGATCCCCTCGATCAACAGTGGGTCACCGCCCCGGTCGTGCCACCGCCTGACGAATGCGAGGTGAGCGATCGTTGGCGCGGCGCCCAGACCGATCTGCATTCTCGCATCGAGGTTCGCGTCGCGCGCGGGCGTCACCAACGACCGTCCGAGCGCGGCGTCGGTAGCGACGACGGACGTCTGATTTTGTGGTCCCGCTCTCGCGAACAACAACCCGTCGACGCCGGTTTGTTGGCGATCATGGCCGATCACGTTCCGTCCGGTATCAGCGCCGCGCTGGGCCGTAACGCCGGCGGCAACAGCCTCGACAATACCATTCGTTTCCTGCGCATCGTTCCCACCGATTGGGTGCTGTGCGACATCACCATCACAGGCTTATCGAGCGGGGTCGCGCACGGTGACATCCGCTTGTTCGCCCAGGACGGGCGCTTGATGGCGACAGCGGGTCAGTCGATGATCCTGCGTTATCACGACGACCGACCGGCGGGCTGACGCCGCCGCGCCGCCCGCACGAGGAACGCGAACCGTCGTCACCCCGCCGTCAAAGCCCGGCATCCTACCATCAGTCGCGGTTTCCACGCTTCGAGAAAAACCGCGGGGTCGAGTTCGGGGCGTTGGTCCCGCCAACCGATTAGGGAGAGGCCGCGCAGCAACAAAAAGGGTGAAAGGCTTTCGTTTACCCCCGTCGGCAAGCGGCGCAGACGCGCGTAACCGGCCAAGAACGCCTGGCGCAGCCCGGGAAAATCCGGGCGCGGCCAAGCGGAAAACAGGGCGACCGCCATGTCGAAGGCGTGCCAACCGAACGCCGCGTCGTCGAAATCGATGACGCTCAGGGCGCCGGTTTGGCTTAATACGTTGCCCGGGTGCAGGTCGGCGTGGATCAGACCGAAAATCGCCCTGTCGCGGTCCATCAAGGCCAGTCGGGCGGCGATCTTCGCGCGGGCGGCGCCGGCGAGAGCGCGCTCTTCGGTGTTCAGCAACCGGCTTTCCCAAAACCGACCCCAAAGCGGCGCCGCGCCGACCAGCCCGTCAACATCAAGGCTGTGTCGTGTAAATTCTGCCGGCGGCGTCCAACCGGCGCTCTGATTGTGCAGCGAGGCCACGGTCTCGCCGAGGCGCGCGTAATGGCCCGGCGCCGGGGCGGGGCCCTCGCGATCGACGACATCGGACAGGAGCTCGCCCGGCGTCCACGCCGTGACGCCGGCAAAGCGTCGCTTCGCCGCCTCCGGTGTCTTGACGCTAACATACCAACCGCCGTCGCGCGCCCGAACGCCGCGCGGCGCGCTGACGGCGGCGTCGTTAAGCGCCCCGGTCCACGCGCGCTCCGACTCCAGCTCGGCCAGGGTATGATATCCGGGTCGATGCAAGCGCAGAACATAGCCGCCGCCCGCCGTGTCGGTCACCCGGCAGACGACGTTTTCGCCTACCGCGACCGGTTCGAGATGATCGACCTCGATCGGGAACGCGTGTAGAGCCTCGCGCGCGGCGATAAGGTAAGGCGCCGCGGCCGCCGGATCAGCCACGTCGCTCGGCGACCACGCCGTCCCAGGCGGCCAGAAAGGCGTCCGCGTCCGCCATGGAAAACACCAGCGGTGGGCGGATCTTGACGACATTGTTGAAAATGCCGGCGTTGCTGACGAGAAAACCTTTGTCGCGCAGGCCGCAGACGATGGCGAAAGCCAAGGCCGCGTCCGGCTCGCCTGTCGCGTCGACCAGTTCGATGCCCAGAAAAAGCCCGACGCCGCGCAAGTCGATGATCGCGTCCCATCGTCCCCGGCGGTTGAGAAGCGCGCCTTTTAGGGCCGCGCCGACGCGCGCGACATTGGCCACCAAACCCTCTTGCTCGATGACGTCCAGCACCGCCATCCCCACCGCCGCCTGCAATGGACTGGAGGCAAAGGTGTTGAAATATCGGGTTTCGGCGCGGAACCCTTCGACCACCGCACGGCTGGCCGCGGTCGCGCCCAGGGGTAGGCCGGCGCCCATCGGCTTGCCGGTGACCACGATGTCGGGTCGAAACCCAACGGCGTCGTAGCCCCACCATTGGCCTGTTCGGCCATAGCCGGCCTGCACCTCGTCGGCGATCATCAAACCGCCCGCCGCGTGCACCCGTTGCGTCGCTCGCGGCATAAAGCCGGGGGGAATGTCCGGTAAACCCTCGTTGGCCAGGATCGAACAGACGATGAAGGCGGCAAATCCACTGCCCGACGCCTTGAGGTCGTCGATGGCGTCGTCCAGCCGGTCTAGATAGGCGTCGGTGAGCGCCTCGCCCGTGAGGCCCGGCGTTATCGGCCTCAGCGTTTGCGGAAACGCGATGGCCCGCGCGTCGCGATCGACCGGCCCGGCCTCGCCGACCCGGGTCAGGCCGCCGACCCAAGCATTGCTGCCGTGATAGGTGGCGTCGGTACACACGATGCCGCGCGCGCCGGTAGCGATCCGCGCCATGCGCAGGGCGTTTTCCACCGCCTCAGTTCCGCTGCAACTGAAGACCACGCATTCGGTGACGCCCTGTAAGGCGGTCAAGCGCTCGGCCAGCGCGATCGCCCCTTCGTGCAGATAACGATTATGCGTATTGAGCGTCGCCTGCTGACGCGCCATCGCTTCGACCACGCGCGGATGCGCGTGCCCGACACACGGCACATTGTTGTACATATCGACGTAACGCCGCCCATCCACATCGAACACATAGGCGCCCTCGCCCCGCACAAGGTGCAATGGACGGTCGTAAAACAAGCGGGCGCCGGCGCCGAAAGCACGGTCGCGGCGGCGGATCAGGTCGTCGGTGGTAACAGATTGAGGCATTTGCGAATTTGAGCGTGCCGTGGGGAAGTCGCGGTTCATAGCTGTTCGGCGCGGGGGGCGCGACGGGTAATGCGGCGTTCGTCGGCTTGTGGCTGGGTCCGGAGCAACCGGTCGTCAGCCGTCCCGTTCAATTCGGTGCGCCGGCGGAGTGACGACAGTTCTTAACCCTTCACGCTGCCCGCCAACAGGCCCCGAATATAATACCGCTGCAAAACGACGAACAGCAATAATACCGGGGTGACCGTCACCACCGCTCCGGCCATCATCAATTGGCTGTCCTGCGCGTGTTCTCGCGACAATGACGCGAGCGCGACAGGGAGTGTGTAGAGGTGGTCGTCGCTCAAGACGATCAACGGCCACATGAAATCATTCCAGGTGGCCAAAAAGGTAAAGGTGGCAAGCGTCACCATAATCGGTTGCAAGACCGGCAAAACGATTGAGCGAAAAATGCGGAACTCACTCGCGCCGTCAACCCGGGCCGCCTCCAGCAACTCATCGGGAATTGAGAGCGCGTATTGCCGGACCAAAAATATACCAAATACGCCCGCCGCAGTCGGGAGCAGGACGCCGCCAAAATTGTTGACCAGCCCAAGGGGCTTGAGCATGAGAAAGAGCGGGATCATTGCAACTTGGCCGGGAATGACCAAAGTCCCGGTCAAAAGCTGAAACATTCGCTCGCGCCCGCCAAATCTCAGTTTGGCGAAGGCATAACCAGCGCTGACGTTAAAGGTTAGCGACAGCACGGTGGCGGAGGAAGCCAAGATCAGACTGTTAACGAGATTACGGCCCATTGCATGATGGGCGAACAAGTCTTGATACGCGGCGATACTCGGTGCCTGCGGTAGCAGGGGAGGCGGAAAGGTGTCGGCTTCGCCTGAGTGCATGAACGACACCGACACCATCCACAGTAAAGGAAACAACGCGATGATCGCCGCCAACACGAGCATTCCGTTGACCGCCGCGCCGGCCGCCAAGCGCTTTAGGCGGGGGCGCGCCACTAGACCTCCCTGCCCCTGGCAATTCTCACCTGAACCAAGGTCACCGCGAGCATCATCGCGAACAGCAGGAAGGCAACCGCCGAGGCCGTGCCCAAGCTCCACCATTTGAAGCCCTGTTCATACA
>JANXWN010000342.1 GCA_025351125.1 Caulobacteraceae bacterium
GATGTGCCGGTGATCTTCATCACCGCCTTCCCCGAGCGTCTGCTGACTGGTGAAAGGCCGGAACCGACGTTTCTGATCACAAAGCCGTTCCAACCCGAAACGGTCAAGGCGACCATCGGCCAAGCTTTGTTTTTTCACCCCCGGCGGTGAGGGTTATCGGCTCGGTGGGTTTCCGTCGACGAAGGCTCGCACAACCGAACCAAGGTATTGAGGATTCCTGACCGCCAGCAGACCCGTGCCGAGCGCGGCGGCGATGGCCAGCACCGGCTGGTCGCGCACGAAGTCCAGTCCCCGATCAAGCGCTTTCCGTTTGACCGGCGACGGCGGCGGCGGCCGGCGCTTGGCTTTGCCCGACAATAGCAGGCCTGCCGCGGCGCTCGCCGCCAATAAAGCCGTTACCCCAGCGACCGCCCCGGCTGCTCCGGCGCGGCCCAGCGTGGGTTCCACGGCCGCGAAGAAGGCAAAGGCCAGCGCTACCACGCAAACGGCCGCGCTGGACGCCAGGATCGCAGCGCCCGAGAGCGTCAGGATGATGCGGCGCAGGATCATCTGTCGCGGGTCGACGACAGCAGGAAGCCCAAGATCAAGCCCGCGCTCAACCCGCCCAGAAGGGCGGCCAAGGGGCGTTCCTTGACCCGTTCGGTGACAAAGGCCTGCGCCTCGGAGACTTTCTTGGCGGCGGATTCGACGTGCGGTTGGGCCTGAGCGCGCAGGGTTTCAACCTGTTCCTTCAGCACGGTTTGCGCCTCGTCAACTTTCTTCCCCGCCGTTTCGACATAGGGCTTGGCGCGGTCGCGCAATGTTTCGACGCCTTCCCTGATGGCTTTTTCCGCCGTCTTCGACGATTCGGTGATCTTGCGACCCGCGGCGTCGACCGCATCGGCCACCGCTTGTTGGCCGCGCTTGGCTGTGGATTTCGCGGCTTCCGCCGCCGCGTCTAGGGTATCTGAAGCCATCGTTTTTCTCCAATTGTGGGCCGCAGTTACGCTTGCGGCGTCAGGAAGTTCCGTCGCCCCCCTTTTTGGCAAGGCGGAGCGGCGACGCGATCTCGCTAAAATGCCTTCTGCCCGAAATTCGAGCGCGGATCACGTCAATTCGGCAGGCGCCGATTGGCAATCGGCCCGAGCGGTGCGAAGACGGGCAAGTCATGGTTAAAGACTCACTATTATCCGCCAACGCTCAACCCGCTAAACCGCGCCAGGAGCAGGGGCGTAGTTCGGTCGCCTTGTCGGCCGCGGGGATGGGCGAGTTTGAGTGGAACCCGGTCACGGACCGATTTATTGTCAGCGATCGAATGTCGGCCATTACCGGCATTCCCGGCGGCTCCATGCGCGCCCACGGCGGACGGGCGGCCCTGGACTATATTTACCCCGACGATATCAGCGCGCTGGAGACGCAATACGACACCGTCATGGCGGAAGCGGATCGCTACGAGGTCCGTTTTCGGCTCATCCGCCCCGATTTTGGTGAGCTGATGTGGGTCAGCTTGTCGGCCGTGCTCATTCGCAACCCACACGGCGCGGTTGAGAAGGTCATCGGGGTGGTGCGCGATATATCCGGACGCAAGGCCGAGGAAGACGAACGCGACTCTTTGATCTCGGAGCTTGATCACCGCGTGAAAAACGTTCTCGATTCGGTGCAGTCCTTTGCCTCGCAGTCGGCGCGTCGAACCGCGACTTTCGACACTTTCTTTCGAACCTTTTCGGAGCGGATTAGGGCCATGGCGGCGGCGCACACGCTGCTGACGGCGATGCGCCGTCGCGGGGCTGACATCGAGATGATCGCGGCGGCGGAATTGGCCGGGTTGTCATTCGGAAGGGCCGTGTGGGGTGGAGCGGGGATCACCCTCAATGCACGGGCGACGAACGTCCTGACCCTCGCGCTGCACGAACTGGCCACCAATTCCGTAAAATTCGGCGCATTGTCGACGGAAAACGGTCACGTTGACGTGGTTTGGCGATCCTCGGCGGACGGTGGTTTCGCGCTTACCTGGACCGAGAGCCATGGTCCGACGGTCAAGCCCCCGACGCATCGAGGCTTCGGTCTCGGCTTGCTTGAAAATGTGACCAGCCGCGAATTGGGTGGCTTGGTCCACCTTGCCTTTAATCCCGAGGGCCTCGTCGCGACGCTGACAGCCAACGCCGACGCGGTGACCGAAATTGCCGAAGAGACCACGCCGGCGCCGCCAACCACCACCTCCGCCGCGCTTGGGGCGAACCCGCCGGACAGCGAAAAGCGCGATATCCCGCTCGTGGGCAAGATCAGCTTGGCCGGTATTCGCATCTTGATTGTCGAGGATTCCGTGTTGCTGACCCAGGAGCTCAAGAAGGGCCTCAAGGCCCTGCGGGCCAAGGTGATTGGCACGGCCGGCTGCGTCGAGGAGGCTGAACGTTATCTAAAAGCCGATTTCGACGTCGCGGTCGTCGATTCAAATTTGAACGGTCAATCGGTCGCACCGATCTGTCGGGCCCTGTTCGATCGCGACATTCCCTTCGTGGTGACCGTCGGGGGCGACGACGCCGCATCCGCCCCCAAAGGGTTCAATGCGCAAATCGTCCGCAAGCCTTACACGCTCGAACAGCTCGGCGCGGCGATTAGCCGGTCCGGCGTCCGGCGAACCTGACCGCCGAGACGGCCGTCACCGATCATGACGCTAGTCCTCCACTCTATGTGGCGCGCCACCGCCCCGTACCGCGTTCGCATCGCTTTGCACCTCAAAGGCTTGGACTATGACTATCGCGCGCTCGATTTCGCCGCGGGCGAGCAACGCGGGGCGACTTACAAGACTCTTAACGCCCAAGGCCTGTCGCCGACGCTCGAGGCGGATGGCCGCATCTTCACGCAAAGCACGGCAATTTTGGAATGGCTCGACGAAACACACCCGCGGCCGCCGTTGCT
>JANXWN010000345.1 GCA_025351125.1 Caulobacteraceae bacterium
GGCCGCGGCCATCGCCGCGCATGACGCAGGCGCGGCGGTGCGCTTGGTGGAGAAGGGCGAAAAGCTGGGCGGCACGGCGGCCATTTCGGGTGGCGTGGTCTGGGCGCCCGGCAACGCGCACATGGACGGGGTGGATCCCGAGGAGGATAGAAAGGGCGCCCTCGCCTATTTTCACGCCCTCAGCGACACCCTGGACGACGACGTGTTGGGAGCCTTCGTGTCCGAGGCGGGAGAGGCGCTGGCCTATCTGGAGGGGTCGACCCCGTTGCGCTTCGCCAGCCTAGCCGGTTACCCCGACTACTACCTAGGGCGGCCCGGCGCCCGGCCCGAAGGCGGCCGGGCGCTGGACGCCGATCTGTTCGATTTTAAGACCCTCGGCGACTGGGCCGACAAGGTGTTCACTTCGGGCCAAGTTTCGCGCCTTATGCTGCGTGAAACCCCGCTGGGGGGCGCCGCGACCCTGCCGCCGCCGACCGAATTCATGGCCCGCGCCGAGGCCGATCTGCGCGGCTTTGGCCAATCAGTGGTGGGCGCTTTGCTGGCCGGTTGCCTGAGCCGGGGGATAAAGCCTGTGCTCAACGCCGCCGTGCGCCGGCTTGTCGTCGAAAACGAGGCGGTTACCGGGGTGGAGATCGAGGCCGACGGCGTGCGTCGTCGCGTGACGGCCCGTCGCGGCGTCGTCCTGGCCACCGGCGGGTTCGAGTGGAACCGCGAACTGGTGGCGAGTTTTCTTAAAGGTCCGCTGACGCACCCGGCCTCGCCGCCGGGCAATACCGGCGACGGCCTAAAGCTGGCGCAGCGCGTGGGCGCGGCGTTGGGAAACATGAACAGCGCCTGGTGGGCGCCGACCATGACGGCGGCCGGAGAAACGTGGCCCGACGGATCGCCCCGGTCCTCGCCCGTGCTGATCGAGCGCACCTTGCCAGGCTCAATCCTGGTCAACCGGTCCGGCAAGCGATTCTGTAACGAGGCCACCAACTATTCGGCCCTGGCCGGCGCATTCCACCAATTCGACCCCAACACCTATGCCTACGCCAATTTGCCGGCCTGGTTGATTTTCGACGGCGCCTACAAGAGCCGCTATATGGTGGGACAGGTCCTGCCCGGCCCCGCCGCGCCGGACTGGTTCGTTCGAGCCGACGACCTCGCCGCCTTGGCGGAAAAAATCGGCTGCGACGCCGAGGGCTTGGTTCAAACGGTCGCGCGGTTCAACACCCATGCGCAAGCCGGCCAGGACCCTGATTTCCAACGCGGCGTAAGCGCCTACGACACCTTCTACGGCGATCGTTCGCGTCCGGGCGCGGCCGGAACGCTGGGGCCCCTCACAACCGCGCCCTATTACGCCATCCCGATCACCATGGGGGCGTTGGGCACGAATGGCGGGGTCAAGACCGACGCCCTGGGCCGTGCTCTCGACCCGGACGGCGCCGTGATTGCGGGTCTTTACGCCGTAGGCAATGTGATGGCCGCGCCCACCGGCTCGGTCTATGCCGGCGCGGGGGGAACGCTGGGACCCGCCCTCACCTTCGGCTGTATCGCCGGACGACATGCCGCCGGACGGTCCAATCAGCCGTCCGCCAGGCCCTGAACAGGAAAGCTTATGACCGCCATCAAGAAGGTGCTCGTTCTGGGCGCCAGCGCCGACCAGGGTCTGCCGTTGCTGGACTGCCTGCTGTCCCACGGCTTCGCGCCCACCGCCGGCGGACGTCGGTCGGACGCCCTGAAGAACACGCCTTTCGCGAGCGTGCCGGTGACGCATGCCGACATTATGGACGAGGAGAGCCTGGTGCGCGCCATGGACGGCCAGGACGCCCTGGCCCTCCACCTGCCGTTCGAGTTCGACCGCGCGCGCGCCGCCGGCTTTGGCGTGCGTATCGGATCGGCCGCCCGGCGCGCCGGACTGGGCAAGATCGTGTTCAACACCAGCTGTTTCGTCGCCGACCACGACCTCGACTTGTCGGCCCATGATGGGCGGCGGGACATAGAGCACTCTATCGCGCAGAGCGGCGCCGATTACGTCATCGTCCGCCCGGTGGTGTTTATGGACAACATGATCCGCGTCTGGTCCAAGCCCTCGATCGTAAACAACGCCATCTTCGCCTACCCGGCCAAGGAGACCTTGAGGATCAACTGGATCTGCTTGCCGGATGTCGCGGCCTATATGACCTGCGCCCTCGGACGCGACGATCTGAAGGCTGAGCGCCTGGTGGTGGGCGGGCCCGAAACTTTTGTCGGGGCGGAAGTGGCCGAACGCCTCTCGCAGGCCACCGGGCGCGCCATCCGCTTTCAAAGCCTGACGCCCGACGAGTTTGCTTCGAAGATGAGCCTGTTGGTGACCGGCTCGCCCGACGTGGTCCCGCACAGCATGTACGACCGCATGGCGCAATTCTATCGCTGGTATAACGCCCAGCCGACCTCGCCGCTGATCGTCGATATGGCCGCCGCCCTGGCGAAACTGCCGATCACCCCCACGCCTTTGGTGGAGTGGGCGCGGCGGCAAGACTGGAACCACGTTTGACCGAGGCCGATAAGGACGCTCTGATCGTCGAGATGCACGGGATGATCGAGCGATGGCGCGCGGATCGCGGAATTGGAAGTCCTGGTCGGCACGCCGCGCAAGACACCGAAGAACTCGGGCGCCGCTCCCCCACCGTCTAGATATATCCACCCTCAACCTTTGTTCAAGCACCTGCGGTCTGCCCTCCTCGACCGTCAAAATGTCAAAGCGCCGTGTATTCAGCGTCGAGACCGAAGCTGGGTATTGCTGGTTTAGGGCGCCACGCCGACGTCGGCTCTTGGCGCTACATTGCCACGACCGCGCGCGGTCGCTGACTGGGTTTGGGGGTAACAATTGCTCCTGTACCCGGTCTCCTCACATGTCCAAACTTACATTTGCACGTTTATGACGACTTCCGTCGCCGTACGCTGCCCGTTTTCTGTATACGTAACGTCGAAGCGGTTTATGCCGCGCGCGAAGTGCTTCGCGAGGACCTTCGCGCCGACTTCGGCGACGCCGGATGTTGTCCCGTCCTTGGTGACGGTGTCGCCGACCACCAAAGGAATAGGATCGACGGGCAGACCGTTGATGTTGTCTATGAACAATTTGGCCGGCAATTGGCCGTCTTTCGATACTTTGATGCGAAACATATCGTGTTTCGGCTGCTGAACGAAATCATCCAACATGAATTCGGCAGTAAGACCGTTAGTCAGGCTTCTTAGGTCAATGGTTTTAGTCGCTGCAGGAGCGCTCGACTCTGCCAGGCTGATATCATTCACAGTGGACACATCGAAAACCATGCCCGGCGGGAGTTGAGCATTGCCTCCTGGCACAAACAACGCCGGCCAGAATAGCAACAAACCGACGGTCCAAACTACGGTCTTGTGCCCTCCTCCTTCTTTATTGTATCCACCAGATAACATCACGGTTTGGCCGTCGATCGCGTGCGTTTCAACGCCGGCAATCGAAACCTTTCCCTGAGTTCCGCCGATGTTTCGCCGTGAAACCTTGTCCACGCGACAGGTCGCCGGCGCTCCGCCCTTTATGATTAAGACGCCTCGGCTCTCGACATCGCGCCAGACTCTGCAACGAACAATTGTTCCCACGTCGTCATCGCCTCGCGCGCTGGAGACCTTCTCGTCGAGCGAGAGATACATCCGTGTCCCTGCTTCCAATGATCGATTCTCTGATGCCATCGCCGCCAAGGCCGGCGCCAAGCCGAATTGCATTGCGAACAGAAACGTCAACGCGGTCGAATTGTAGCGCTTCATATTTACCCACCCCAATAATTCTACACCGCCTCCGGGTATGCCGCAGACTGACTAGTTTAAGTTACGCCGCGAGGGGAATTTGGTCCATCGCGTCGCAGCAGCGTTTTTCGGCTTCGGCCGGCGGGATGTTTCCGATGGCGCCTCCCAATCCCAGCTTCACTCCCCCATCGCCGCCTGCCGCCTCACCGCTCCGAAAACCCCAACGCCGCGGCCGCCTGCAAATCAGCCGGCGTATCGACGTCGAGCGCCAAGCCGGGCCTTCCGATCACGATCGCGGCGTCGGGCGCCTGGACGTGATGGCGCGCGAAACTGTTTGGTCCGAAGCAAAGCGTGAAGGGTCGGTCGTCGCCGAGCGCCAGGGCGTTGGTGCCGTCGCCGCCTCTGTCGGGCGCGATGGCGATGCGGTCGCGCGCGGCCGCGGCCAAGATTTCAATGTCATCGGCATTGAGCAAAGGCAGGTCGCCGTGAACGATCAAAATGCGCGAGGCGTCGTTTTTTCCGCGAATGGCGTCGATGACGCCCTGCAACTCCGCGTTTAGCCCGCGACCACGATCGTGACGCCATTCAAGGTCAGGGATCGGCGACGGGCCATCCGACAACAACACGATCCGGGCTACCGACGGACAAAGCCGCAGCGTGCGGATCACGTGATGAAACAGGCTCTCCGATAACCGTTCTCGGGCCAGCTTGCTCAAGTGGTCCGATAACCGGGTCTTGCGAGCGCCTTCGGCCTTCAGCGGCACGATCACCGTCCACCCGGTCATGGTCGGAACAATCGCGCCAAATCGATCGCGGCGCGGGCCACGCGGGCGCGATCATCCAGGGTCGTCATTAGCGTCGCGGTGCGGGCCGTGCATACGCCCAGATCTACGCCCGGGTCGTCGCCGGAGTCGATCACCAAACCTTGTAACAGGTCACCATAGTGGGCTACGATGGCGGTGTTGGCGACCGGAAGGCCGAGCTCCGCCATCAACTTTGCGGTGGGTCCCTTGACGGCCTTGCCGGCGATGATCGGCGAGACGGCGATGATCGGCGCGGTGGTTCGGCGCAGCGCGGCCTCGATGCCCGGCACCGCCAGGATCGGGTCAATGCTCAACCAGGGATTTGATGGCGCGATAACCACGGTGTCCGCCTTCTCGATCGCCCGCAGGACACCCGCCGCGGGTGCGGAATGCTGCACCCCGTCGAAAAAAATGCTGCGCACAATTGGTGCACAAGAATGGTCGACGAAATAGCGCTGGAACGACAATAGACCGGCGTTGGTTTCGAGCATGGTCGCCACCGGATTATCGCTCATGGGCAGCACCTCGACGTGGACGCCCCAGGCCGCAGCGGCGCGCGCCGTGGTTTGCGAAAGCAGGCCGCCCGCCAGCCGCATCACGTGCAGCGCTAGATCGCCATCACCCAAATGGAACCAGTCCGGCCCGCCCAGCGACCGCAACGCCGACATAAACGACCAGGTCTCGCCCTCGCGTCCCCACCCTTGAACCGCATTGGCCTTGCCACTTAACGTGTACAGCAGGGTGTCGATATCTGGAGAAACGGGCAGACCCAAATGGGTAAAATCGTCGCCGGTATTGACGATGGCGGTGATGTCCCGCGGCGCCATGATCCTGGTCAGGCCGAGCACAAGCTTGGCGCCGCCCACGCCACCGGTCAGCACGGCGACTTTCATTGAAACAGATCCTCCGACACGGGCCGGACCAGGGCCGCCGCCGGGGCGTCGGGCGCTGTCCAGGTCAGACCGCGCACGATGACCGCCGGAACGCCTCCAGCGCCCTCCCCCATCGCCAGTCCCGCGGCCGAGGCGATCTGGTCCGCAAAGGCGATCTGGGTAACGGCAAGCCTGCGGCCGTCACGGTCGCGCTCGCCGCGATGATCCAGCAGGGCGGGCAGGCCCGCCGCGCCCAGCGCGACATTGACGACGCCCAGGCGCCATGGCCGGCCGAAGCTGTCGCAAATCACCACGCCGGGCGCCGGCTCTCCCAATCGGTCCCTTATCGCCACGGCGCGCGCGTCCGGATCGCGCGGCAGCAAGAGAACCCGATCCGCCGTCTGATCCACGCGCCCTGGCCCGATGTTGGATTGATCGATCCCGGCATTGGCCATCACCCAGCCTCTCTGGTGGCGGGTGATCAAGACGTGCGGCGCGGCGCGCACGACTGCAACGGACTCGCGCAGGATCAACTCCACAAGTCGAGGATCCTTACCCGTCAGCCTCGCCAGCCTTACCGCTTTGGAGCCGGGTCTGACGGTCGCCAAATCGACGAACAGCCCGTCGGCCTTGGAAACAATCTTTTGGGTGATGACGAGGACGTCGCCTTGGCGAAATTTTTGCCCTTGCGACAGCAAGGCGGCCAGATCGTCCCCCGGCGCGATTTCGCCCAAATAATCCAGGGGGATGACTTTTATCATGCACGCAGGACCTCAAGCGTCGGGATCGACCAGGGTTCCTGTGACGCGAAGACCCGCGCCGTCAACGCGGTATGTTCGGTTCATAAAAATCAGCACAGACGTCATCGCTTCGGCGGCCGCCGAATTGGCTAGGACGCCGCCGTGCAACCCGCGCAAACTCGCCGCTTCCGCCAACGCCACGCCGACCGATCGTGCGGCCTTGTCGTCGCCGAACACCAAGACGTCGCAATCGACCTCGTCGTCCGTCGCCAATTTATCGGCGGCCACGCTGTGAAAAGCGGATATCGTCGTGGCGCCCTCACCCAACAAAGTCTGCGCGCGGACCGCCGCGCTGCCTTCCGGCGGCAGCTGCGCACGCATGACTTTGGGCGGAACAAGCGGAACGGTGGTATCGACCACGATCTTGCCTCGCACATGCGGTGCGATCTGAGCCAGCGTGTCGGCCTGTGCGGCATAGGGCACGGTCACGACAATGATGTCGGCCGCCGCCGCCGCCGCCGCGTAGGGCATCCCGGAACGTGAGCCGATGATGATGTTCAGACCCGCCTTGATCCAGCGGCCCGCGAGCGCGCCACCGAGCTTACCGCCGCCGCCGATCACGGCAATGGTTTTGCCTTCAAGCATGCGCGGCCGGCGCCGCCCGGTCGCCCGGCGGGCAGTCGGATCGTGTTCGTCCAGAAATTTTCACCGTTGGAGCCCATCCCGCCGCCCGTGATTGAGCGCAAGCGCGCCCTGTCGTCGCTTATAGAGGCCTGAGCCGGGCCAGCAACCCTCCCCCCCGAGTCGGAATGACTAGGCCGCCGCGCCGTTTTCGACCATGGCGTCGATGTCGTGCGCCGCATAGCCCAACTCGCTGAGCACCTCGCGGGTGTGCTCTCCCAAGTGAGGCGCGCGGGGCCGGCTCTTGGCATCCGCGCCAGGGAAACGCGCCGGGGCGGCGGGGGAGCGGAAGGTCTCGTTCCCCACGCCGGTTTCGATGTCGACAAACGCGCCGGCCGCTTCGACCTGCGGGTCGGCGGCGACGTCGGCGGGCGTCTGCAGCGGCGCCCACACCAGGTCGGCCGCGTCAAGGCGACGGGCAGCCTCGGCGAAGGGAAGGACGGCAAAGGCGGCATCGAGCTCAACCATCAGGGCCCGCGCATTGATACGGCGAGCCTTGCCGCTGGCGAACCGTTCGTCGGCGATGAGATCCGAGCGCCCGAGGGCCTCGGCCAGCTTCTCCCAACCGCCGCCGGTTCCGCGCGGGTTGTGCACGAGCCAGCGGTCGTCGGCCGTCCGGAAATAGTTGGAAAGCGCGTTGATCGGATTGTCGCGTGGCCGCACCGAGGCCACGCGACCGAGCTTGAGCTGCACCGCCATATCGGAGCTCATCAGATAGACGCCTGACGCCAGCAGCGAGGTCTGTACGAGGCGTCCCTCGCCCGTGCGCTCGCGCTCGTAAAGCGCCGCGAGGATGGCCGAGACCGTCGCCAGGGACGTCGCGTGGTCGCCGAGACCCGAGGTGCGGTTGAAGGGTTCGGCGCCCTTCGGCGCGGTCATGTAGCCGATGCCCGAGCGCGCCCAGAAGGCCGTCACGTCGAACCCCGGCAGATGCGCGTCGGGACCTTCCAGCCCGTAGCCGGTGATGACGGCGTAGACGAGCCGTGGGTTTGCCGCGCGCAGGGTCTTATCGTCTAGGCCGTAGCGTCGCAGGGACGCGGGCCGCACATTGGTAAGGAACACGTCCGCCCCGGCCGCGAGCCGTGTCAGCGCCTCGCGCCCGTCCGGTTTGGTGATGTCGAGGACGATGCCGCGTTTGCCGCGATTGTCGACCTCGAAGGTGGGGTTCGAATCGAGCGCGTCGGCCAGATCTCCGAATATATGGCGCATGCTGTCGCCACCCGGCCGCTCAACCTTGATAACCTCCGCGCCCCAGTCGCACAAAATGCCCGCCGTGCCAGGGCCGGCGATGTAAGCGGAAAAGTCGACGACCTTTAATCCCTCGAGCAGCACGCGAATTCTCCTAGCAGGCGTGAACAAAGCGCCGCCGCGCACGCTTAGAACACCAAACCGACGAAGGTCCACCGTGCCGAGGGTGGACGCAATAGGCGCCAAGCGACGAAAGGGTGGATACTCCACCGCTGACACCGCCGCCGAGGCAACATTTTTTGCCAGCCCGCGTCACTCGTCTTAGTGTAAAAAAACCCAAGCGCTGACGGATGGATAAATCCGCACGCGAGGCGAGGAGATGACGATGGCCGTTTACAGCCCCTTCGACCCGGCGACTCTGCGCGATCACGACCGGGACTATGGGCGGCTTCTCGCCGAGGAACCGGTCAGCCGGTTCGAGGGCTACGATCCGCCGTTCTACATCCTCTCCCGCTATGAAGACGTGGAGGCGGCATTGCGCAATACCGCGTTGTTTTCGAGCCACCAAGGCCAGGGGCCGCGCTATACGCCACCTTCGGGCATGGTCTGCGATCCGCCTCTCCACACCCTGCACCGGGGCCTTGTACAACAGGCCTTCACGCCGGGGGCGATCCGATCTCTCGCCCCGCGCATCGAGAGCCTGACCGCTGAACTTCTGGACGCCGTGGCGAACCAGCCCGCGTTCGACATCCACGACGACTTCGCCTTCCCCTTGCCGGTGGTGATCATCTCCGAAATGCTCGGGGTTCCCAGCCATGACATCGAGCGGTTCAAGCATTGGTCGGATGCCTCGGTGGAGGCCATGGGCGCGGAGGATCCCACGCCCTGGCTCGCGGAACTCGAGGCCCTGGGAGGCTACATCCTCGCGCAGATTCGCGCGCGTCGCGCCGACAAATCGCCTCCCAACGATCTGATCACCCGTATGGTGGTCGCCGAGAGCGACGGCGTGCGGCTTGACGACGCCGCCATCCAGGGCTTGGTCAGCCAGCTTCTGGTGGGCGGCAACGAGACCACGACCTCGCTGATCACCAATGTGGTTTGGCGCCTGCTTGAGGACCGCGCGCTATGGGAGCGGGTGGTCGCCGACCCGGCGCTCGTCGAGCGGGCGGTGGAGGAGAGCCTGCGCTACGATCCGCCGGTGCTGGCCCTGTACCGCACGACCACGCGGGAGATCGCCGTGCGCGGGGTCCGCATTCCCGAGGGCGCAAAGGTGATGCTGCACTACGCCGCGGGCAATCGGGACCCGGCGGTATTCGCCGATCCCGACCGTTTCTCGCTCGACCGGCCGCCGCGCAAACATCTGTCGTTCGCCATGGGCATACACGTGTGCATCGGCGCCGAAATGGCTAGGCTCGAAGCCCGCGTCGCGCTGCGAGCGCTCGCCGCCCGCTTTGCGGACCTCGCTCTGGTCGACCGGGGCGAGCGCATTAAGCCCTTCTTCCTTTGGGGCCGGCGCCGTCTGCCTGTCCGACGGAGCGGTTAAGCGGGTTTTGACTATACCGGCCCGGCGAGGGTCGGCGAAATCCAGGTCGTCTCTGGCGTCCCTCGTCGACCTCACACCGGCGGTGGAATGAGCTCTGGCATGCCCCGCTGATGCCAATAGGGGTAGGCCGGTGTCACGGCGCTGGCGTCATCCAGCAGCTTGGCCTGCGCCGGCGTCAGATTCCAGCCGACCGCCCCCAAATTATCGCGTAGCTGGTCCTCCGTACGCGCGCCAATGATCAGACTCGACACCGTCGGTCGCTGCAACAGCCAGTTGAGGGCGACCTGCGCCACGGTCTTGCCGGTCTCGTCCGCCACGGTGTCCAGGGCGTCGATCACCGTGTACAGATAGTCGTCCGAGACTTGCGCTACGAAGCCGGTGTCGTGCAGCCGGCTGGTGTTGGGGCGAGGCTGGGAGCGGCGAATTTTTCCCGTTAGCCGGCTCCAGCCGAGGGGACTCCACACGATCGCGCCGAGGCCCTGGTCGAGACCCAACGGCATCAATTCCCATTCGTAGTCGCGGCCGATCAACGAATAATAGGTCTGGTTCGCGACATAGCGCGGATAACCGTATTTGTCGGCCACCGCCAACGATTTCATCAGATGCCAACCGGAGAAATTGGACACGCCGACGTAGCGAATCTTTCCGGCGCGGACGAGATCGTCGAGCGTCGAGAGGGTTTCCTCCACCGGGGTCAGGGCGTCGAAGCCATGCAGCTGAAAGAGATCGATATAGTCCGTACCCAGACGCTTCAAGGCCGCCTCGCACGCCGCGATTAAATGGTGGCGGGACGATCCGATATCATTGGGGCCGTCGCCAAATCGGAAGGTTGCTTTGGTGGAGATCAGCACCTTGTCGCGCCGGCCCTTGATCGCCGCGCCCAGGATTTCCTCCGAGGCGCCATCCGAATAGATGTCCGCGCTGTCGAACAGGGTCAGGCCCGCGTCCAGGCAGATGTCGACCATGCGCGTGGCCGCCGCGGCGTCGGTCTCCCCCAAGGCCCCGAAAAAGCCGCCCGAGCCGCCGAAGGTCATCGTCCCCAGGCTCAAGACCGGGACTTTGAAACCCGAACGACCCAGTTGCCGATAGTCCATGGGCTTGTCTCCGTAAATGCCGATGCCGCGATGGGCCGACAGGGGTTGTTTAGGGCGCCGGCGCTACTCGGGCGACGGCTTTTGTTTGTCTTGAATATCGATTTTAGGGTCGCGCGAGCGCCCGCGTCAGCGCCGGCCGGGCGTAACAGGCGTCGGCCCAGCGGCGCACGTTGGCGTGCTCCGCGTAGCCCATGCGGATCGCCTTCAAAAGATACATGACCGAGGCCACGTTCAGGTCGGCCACGGAGAACGCCGCGCCGACGAGCCAGTCGCGCCCCTGCAGAGCGGCGTCCAGAACCTTGAGCGGCCGTTGAAGGCTTTTGGCCGCGGCCTCGATCACCGCCGGATTGCGCTTGTCCTCGGGGGTGAACAGCGTCTGGACCACAATCTGCATCTGCAGCGGTTCGATCTCGCTGATCGCCCACACGCTCCACTGCCAGGCCCGGGCCTCGTCGTCGGCGTCCGCCGGATAAAGGGCGCCGCCATAGCGCTTGGCGAGATAAAGGTTGATCGCCATCGATTCGAACAGCTGCAGGTCGCCGTCAATCAGGGCCGGAATCCGCCCGTTGGGATTGACCGCCAGATAGTCGCCGGCCTTGGAATCCGCCCCGTAGCTGACGGCAATTTGCTCGTAGTCGATCCCGGTCTCCTCGATGCCCCAGATCGCGCGGATGGCGCGCGAAGCGGAAATGCCGAACAGTCTGGGTTTGCTCATGGGGAGGTTCCTTCATCCAATGTCGCTGAGATCGTTTCGCTTGAGCAGGATGTTTTTAGACGGCGCGTAGCAAATTTTCCGATGTCGCTCTGGAAACAAGCCTGTAGCGCCTGATTAGCGTTCAGATCTGTTTCATCTCAACGTCCGCGCGTCTTAGGACGTCGTTCCCGCAAATCCCGGTTCGCGGTACAACGGATCGTCCGGCTTGCGGCTGCCGCGGTTGTTCAAGGTGGCGTAAATGCCCTCGTCCCAGCGGCAGGTGGAGGGGATGTTGCGATTCCAGTCCATGACGTAGAGGCGTTCGGCGATGCGCCACTCGCCGTCGCGGTGCTCGAGGCGGTCCAGATAACGGCCGGCGACCACCATCTCGGCGCGGCCCTCCGCGCCATCGATCTCATGGTAGGCATGGCAATAGGTCTCGGCGCTCGCGCGTTGGCCTTCAAGGTGGATGAGCACGTTGCCGATGGAGTGCTGCGTGCGGTGCATGGTTTTGAGGGCGCCGACCGTGGCGGCCGACCAGTCGACCGCATTTTGACGGCCTGACCCGTAATCGGCCTCGGCGTCGGCCCAGAACACCGTGAGCAGCGTGTTCAGGTCGCAGCGGTCAATGCCGCGGCAATAGCGGTTGAGGACCTCGGTGATCTTGTGCTTGGCGATGACCTCGCGCAGGTCGGCGATTTCGCTGTCGGTCAATGCGGACATGGGCGGTCTTCCTAAAAGGGAGGATCAGAGCGAGCGGACTCTGTCGCGTTGATTGCTGAGGTCTGCGTCGCCGCGATAGCCGATGACCACGTCGGGGGTGTTCTTGAGCCAATCGTCGGCGGCCGGCTCGGTGCGCGCCCAGTCGACCAGTTCGGTGCGGTGGGCGATCTTCCACACCCCGTCCCGCCGCTCGTAGCGGTCGATGTAACGGCCGCTGACGAACAAGTCCTTCTCCGCGCCGTTATCGACGATGCGGTGAAAGGCTTGGAAATAGATTTCGCCAAATCCGACGTCGCCTTCGACCTCGATCAAGGCCTGCCCCATCATGTGATGGTTGGACAGGTGATCTTTGAGAGCATTCTGCGCGAACTCCACGAAACCGTCTGGGCCGCCCTTGTAGAAGCCGTAGTCGGTGGTAGCGTCGTCCCAGAAGACGGAGCGGTGCAGCGCCGGCATCAGTCGGTCCTGGGCGCGCAGATAGCGGCAGCATTGGTCGTAGATGTCCTGGCGCGAAAGCAGGGCATCAAGACGGGGGTCGGGGTGGGGACCGGCCATGCGGTTTCTCCCGCTCAGCCCTGACCGACGATCGGCGCGCCGATGAGGCTCGTCGGACCATTGTGGAAGGTGGGAATGCCGCCGCTCACGGTTTGCCCGGAATCCACCACCAGGGTGTGCCCCGTGACGTAGCGGGCCTCGTCGCTGGCGAGGTAGAGCAAGGCGTAGGCCTGATCCTCGGGACCGGCTGCGATACCCAGGGAAGCGCCTTCGGCGATGCGCTGGGCGGTCGTTGCCGTGTCGGCGCCATCGCCGGTGATCACGAAGGCGGTCATGGCGGTAACGGTGTTGCCCGGGGCCACGGCGTTGACGCGAATGCCGTGCTGCGACAACTCCGAGGAGACCGACTTGGTGAGGCCCACCACGCCGTGCTTGGCGGCGGTGTAGGCGTGCGGACCCAAGCCCCCCAAGACGCCGGCGGTGCTGGCCACCGAGAGAATGCAGCCGCGTTTGTTGGGGATCATCACGCGCGCGGCGTGCTTCATGCCCAGAAAGACGCCGGTGAGCAGGATGGCGACGGTGCG
>JANXWN010000358.1 GCA_025351125.1 Caulobacteraceae bacterium
TCCGCGCTTGGACCCAGGCGTTTGCGGAAATACCCGCGTAAAAAGGGTGCAAGCTCGCGCAGCAATTGCGCGTAGGCGACGCGATCGCCCTTGAGGCCGTTCAGCATCAGCGCCTTCAGCCGCGGTTCAACGCCGTTCGCGCCATTTGATCTGACATTCACCCCGCCGAGTATAAAGGTTACATTCCGCGACGCCAGACCGTAACCTCTTGGCCGATCCGCGCGAAATAAGGGGGCCACAACCCAGAAAGACCGTCATGCGCAGCCGTCCCAAAATATCCGCCAAAATCCTGCTTGCATCACTCACCGCGCTGGCGGGCGCCGCCCTGATTGCTCTACCGCGAGCCGACGCGGGCCCGCCGTCCGTCGCATTGCCGCCGACCGCGCACGACGTGCCGATCGGGGCGGGGGGCCTGCAAAGTGTCGTGCTGTCGGGGGGCTGTTTTTGGGGCGTTCAAGGCGTTTTCGAGCACGTGCGCGGCGTCAGGCAGGCCATCTCCGGTTATGCCGGTGGAAAAGCGTCGACGGCTCATTACGAGGTGGTCGGCTCAGGGCTGACAGGCCATGCCGAGTCGGTCCAAATTATTTTTGACCCTAAGCAAATTACCTTTGGGGAAATCTTGAGAATCTATTTCTCGGTAGCCACCGATCCGACCCAGCTGAACCACCAGTTTCCCGACGAGGGTCCGCAATACCGTGGCGAGATTTTTTACACCAGTGAGCCTCAAAAAACGGTCGCGACGGCCTATATCGGCCAGTTAAACGCCGCCAAATTGTTCAAGGTCCCGATCGTCACGCGCGTCGATTCCCTACCCGGGTTTTTTCGCGCTGAGGGCTATCATCAAGATTATTTGACCTTGCATCCGCAACAACCTTACATTGCAACCTACGATATGCCGAAGGTGGCGGCTTTGAAGGCCTTGTTTCCGACCCGCTATCGCGCCGTAGCGGTAAGGGTGGAATAACGACGGCGACGCCTGCGGTCTTAGCTTGAGACTGCATTGGCGAACCGCTTCCGCAGCGTCTCGTCCTGTGCTCTGATAGGCCAAACAGGTGGGCGCACAGCACATGACGACAATTGATACGGCGGGCGCCAAGGCCTTTCGTCCGCTTATTCCGGCGTCGGTGGTTTTGCGAGAACTAAACCCCCTTCCCCTTATCGTCGGTGTGCTGCTGGGTGTCGTCTTCGGGGCGTCGTCGCTTTATCTTGTTTTAAAAGTCGGACTTACGGTGAGCGCGTCGATTCCAGTGGCGGTTATCTCGCTCACCTTGTTTCGTTTGCTGGGCCGCCTCGGTCTGCGGTCGGCGACGGTGTTAGAGCATAACATCGTTCAAACCGCCGGATCGGCCGGCGAGTCGATCGCCTTTGGTATCGGGGTAACCATGCCGGCGATCATGATTTTGGGGTTTGATCTCGAGATCACCCGCGTGATGCTGGTCGCTATTTTAGGGGGCCTGCTCGGTATTTTAATGATGATCCCGCTGCGCCGCGCCCTGATCGTGCAGCAACACGGCGTATTAAAATACCCCGAAGGCACCGCCTGCGCCGAAGTGCTGAAGGCCGGCGCAACAAGCAATGAGCGGGCGATGAACCGGGTCGACGGTGGGGTCGCCGAATCGACGAAGGACGCGTCATCGGGCGCCGCGGCTATTTTTGCGGGGTTCGGCGCGGGGGTAACCTACAAATTGGCGATGGAAGCCTTCAAGCTGTGGAAAGATACGCCCGAAAAGGTATTCACCGCGCCACTGGCCGCCGGCTCGATTTCGGCGGAAATTTCGCCAGAGTTGCTAGGCGTCGGCTACATCATCGGTCCGAAGATTGCCGCAACCATGGCCGCGGGGGGCCTGCTGGCCTATTTAGTATTGATCCCGGCTATCCACTTCTTTGGCGGGGCGGCCGCGGGTCCTATCGCGCCGGGAACGATGCCGATCAATCAGATGGACCCCGGCGACATCCGCAGCGCCTATATTCTTTACATTGGCGCCGGCGCCGTCGCTTTGGGCGGTATAATCAGTGTGTTTCGCGCTATGCCCATGATCTGGCGCGGCGTCACCGGCGGGATCACTGATTGGCGAGCATCGCGGACCAACGGGACCGCGGCCGCCGCCGTCCCGCGCACCGATTTGGACTTGTCGCCCCGAATTGTCGGGATCGGTTTGATCGTCCTCATCGCCGGTATTCTATTGGCCCACGCTTACTTGAATGTTGGGATTCTGGGCGCGTTGTTGATCATGATCTTCGGGTTTCTGTTCGTCACCGTCTCGTCGCGCCTAACAGGAGAAATCGGATCGTCGTCAAACCCGATTTCAGGCATGACCGTCGCCACTCTTCTGCTGACATGTTTGATTTTTCTGCTGCTAGGCTGGACAGGCCCGCCGTACTACGTGACCGCGCTGTCGGTTGGCGGGATTGTCTGCATCGCCGCTAGCAATGGCGGGACCACCTCACAGGACCTGAAGACCGGATTTCTGATCGGCTCCACGCCCCGCGCGCAACAGATTGCGATTTTGGCGGGGGCGTTCGCGTCGGCGCTGGCTTTGGGCCCGATTCTGTTGGCCCTCAACGACGCGGCGACGGTCTACGTGCCGGTCGGCGTGCACGCTTCGCCGATTGCCGGGGAAAAGCCAGTTCTGGCGACCTGGACCGTGCCATCGCCGCGCGTCGCCTCCCTTCCCGTCGAGCACCTTAAAGGACCGCAAGCCAAGGCCGATCCCGTCGCCTATCGTGTGGTGCAAAAGGTTGACGATTTGGGCGGGCCGGCGGGTCGTTATTTGGTGAACGAGGCCGGTGCGCCGATCTATTTGGTCGATCCGGGCATTAACGGCGCCCACCACATCAGGCCCGATGGAACTTCGGTCAATAAGTTCGCCGCGCCGAAGGCGACGCTGATGAGTTATATTATCAAGGGTATTCTCAATCAGCACCTCCCGTGGACCCTCGTAATTTTGGGCGGCATGATCGCCGTCGTTTTGGAGATGTGCGGCATCCCGTCCCTTGCGTTCGCCGTTGGGGTCTATCTGCCGATATCCTCTTCAGCGCCGATATTTATTGGCGGCGCGGTGCGCTGGATGGTGGATAGGCGCCTAAAGGGACGTTTGGCCCACGCTAAGCTGACGGAGGCGGAAATGATCGCCGAGACCGACAAGAGTCCCGGCGTGCTCGTGGCGTCCGGCTATATCGCCGGCGGCGCGATCGCCGGGATCGGTATAGCCTTCATGGCCGGCGCCCTCACCGATTTTAACCAAAAGGTCACGGATGTGATGACAGCTCGCAACCCTTTCTTCGACGGTCCGTGGTCCGACGCCCTTTCGCTTTTGCCGTTTATCGCCTTAGTCCTCGGACTCTATTGGGCCGGTCGCACCACCAAGGCCGCTGTTTAGCCGCATGTCGCCGGCTCGGCGTTTGTCGCGGATGATCGCCGAAGCGTCGAACACCGTCGTTTTCACCGGCGCCGGCATGTCTACCGAGTCCGGTATCCCAGATTTTCGCAGCCCGGGCGGGGTTTGGAGTCGGATGAAGCCGATCTATTTTCAGGATTTCGTAGCGTCTGACCACCGGCGGCGCGAGGCGTGGACGCGAGTCTTCTCAGGCGCGGCGGGATGGACCGGCGCGGCGCCCAATAGCGGCCACAACGTCATCGCCCGTCTCGTTGCGAACGGGAAGGTCAGCGCGGTCATTACACAAAACGTCGATAATTTGCACAAAGCCTCCGGCGTACCAGATGCGAAGGTCATCGAGTTGCATGGAAATGCCTCCTACGCGACCTGCTTGGCGTGCGGTTTGCGGCATGAGTTGGAGACGTTGCGCGAGCCTTTCCTAGCGCATGGAATTATTCCGACCTGCGAGAGCTGCGGTGGTCTTGTGAAGTCGGCGACCATTTCGTTCGGCCAGCCCATGCCCTCCCAGCCGGTAGCCCGCGCGCGCGCCGTCACCCTTAGATGCGATCTGTTCATCGTTTTGGGATCGTCGCTCTTGGTGTTTCCCGCGGCCGGGTTTCCGTTACAAGCCAAACAGCATGGAGCGCAGCTGGTTATCGTCAACCGCGAACCCACGGCGCACGATGAGTTCGCCGATTTGGTTTTGCATGAAGAAATCGGCGCTGTTTTGGCGGAATTCTGACACGGTCTTACCGGCACCCGCGCTCCGCTAAAACAGCGCGACCCACTCGCATATTCCGCCCGTCTCGCGTCGTCGGATAAGCCGCGTCCCCTTTTAAGCCACGCCACAAAGCCAGATTGAACCGCGTCGTCTCGAGATGATCCTCTGCAGAAAAGTCTTGTCCTTTCATGACGTTGGTCCAATAATTTGCGGTGCGGCTGGGTGTTTGGCAGGTAAGTTGTGACGTTACGACGGGAGGCAAAGGCAAAGCCGTCGTCCGCAGCACCCCTGGCACGATAGCATTGAAGGTCCAGTCGAGCTGTCCGGTGTCGAAGATATCAGTCATTGGCTCCGCCAGGGCGTCGTTAAGCCCCATCGCCGAGAGTCCCAGAACCATCTCGATAGTCCGGACCATGTTGACCGTGGTGTATCGATGCGAAATTACCACACCGTGTTTGACGTAGGGGCCGGCGACGAAGGCGATCGAGCGGTGCGCGTCAACATGGTCGGGACCATCCTGCGCGTCGTCTTCGATGACAAAGATCAAGGTGTCCTTGGCCAAGTCGCTGTGCGCGACCTTATCGACCAGTAATCCGACCGCATAGTCGTTATCGGCCAGTTGTGTTTCGACGGTGGTGACGCCATCGATGCCATCATCGAAGTCACCGGTGTGATCATGCGGGAGCCGCACCATCATCAAGGCCGGAGCCTTTCCCGCCCCGACAAAACCATCAAATTCGCGCGCCCACTCGCGAAAGCGCCAATAATCAGGAAAACCTTGATCAAATCCCCGAAAATAGGGATCGCTGATTGCCATTAAGGATGCCTTGTCGGGCGTAAAAACCTTCAAACCGGTTTTCCACGGTTCGCGATCGCGGGGCGTGCGCAAGGGCCCGACTTTTTTACTGTAAAGTATCAAATCGCCGTAAAAACCCCAATTACGGACGCTCAAGCCGGCCTTTAGCGCTTGATCCCACAGATAACCTTCCCCTTCGGCCCGGCCCGGCCCGTCCGGCGCGGCCACATCACGGGCGCCGGCCAGAAGCTCCGGGTCGGCTGGCGAAACAGGATTGACCGCGTGGCGTTCCGCGGACGTTGCCAAACCAACATTGATGTTTCGGTTGGTGCCCTCCTGGTCGTATTGCAAGCCCCGCTCGGCGTAGTTTATCGGCGCCTCGCGTTCCGTGAAGTCGGTGGTGCGACCGGCGACCGACCAATTCCAACCGGTGTTGCTGCTTTCGCCACTATCGAAAAACGTGTCCAGATCGACAAATTGCCGCGCCAGAGCGTGCTGGTTGGGGGTCATGGCCTTGGGAAATACCGTTAGTTTTGGATAGCCGTTGCCTACTTCGAGATCGCCGAGCACCTGGTCATACGTTCGGTTTTCCTTAACGACGTAGATGACGTGGTGGATACGCGCGCGCAGGAAAGCGAGCGTTGCGGTATCCGCTGCGGACAATACGTCGCCGACGTGATTATTCAGCGCAACTTGCCGGGTGAGGTCGCCCAAAACAGCGGGGGTAAGCGCCGGGAGCGTCAAAAACCCTGCCTTTTCCAACTGCCACACATATTGATTAGTAGCTTGGCAGGCGTCTTGACTGCGGTCGGTCGTCTCCAGATTGGTGCGGCAAATGGACGGCGCAGGACCGGTATTGCTCTTGCCGTTGACAACGTAGATTTGCCGCCCGTCTGGCCGTACGGCGACCGCCGTGGGGTACCAGCCGGTTGGAAAGGCGCCGATAACGCTTGAGCCTGCCGGGTTGCCGTCGTCACGATCTCGTTTCGACGGCAGCCCACGTGCCATCTCGCCAAGAGCCACGACGACCACCGCGTTCTCGCCGCCGTTTGAGACGAGTAAAGACCGTCCGTCTGATGACAAAGCCAAGGCGTTAGAGCCGGCGCCGCCCAGGCCCGCGCGACCCCAATCGCGCGGTCCGTCAGTCCGAATGATTTCACGGGCGATGTCGGCCGTTGTATCGATCACCACAACCGCGTCGCTATTGTCGAGAGCGGCGAACAACCGGCCAGATGCCCCGACAAGTAAGGCATTCGGCTGGCCGTCCACCTTGATCCGCGCCCCCACGGCAATGGATCCGGAGCTGACGTTCAGCGCGACGATCTCTCGG
>JANXWN010000376.1 GCA_025351125.1 Caulobacteraceae bacterium
GGTGTTTCGCGTCCAGGCCAACACGTTGGAATGGTTGCCGTTGTTTTTGGTTTCCCTATGGCTGTTCGCCCTCTATTGGAACGAAGCGTTCGCCGCCGTTATGGGCGTGGTGTGGATTGTCGGGCGGGTACTCTACATGACCGGCTACACCCGCGCCGCCAACGCCCGCAGCATTGGCTTCGGCATTCAAGCTTTGGCAACCGGCGTGCTGCTTTTCGGCGCTTTGGGCAAGATCATTTGGACGATGGCGCAAGGCAGCGTCTAATTGCCTTTGCGGACCCTCGCGCGGCGTGAGATAATGTAGGCGCGAGGGATTTCGCCCAGGTTGGGCGTATGGACATATAGACACATGACGATGAAAACTGCGGCCATCGCGGCGACGGTTAGCCTAGCGCTTGGCTTGGCGGCTTGCGAAACCGCGACCCCTTATCAACCGTTGCAACACGGCGCCTCGACGTCAGGCGGCTTTAGCGACCAACGCCTCGACGCGGACCACGTGCGCGTGTCGTTCCAAGGCAACACCCTGACCTCGCGCGCGACGGTCGAGAGCTATCTTTTGTACCGGGCCGCCGAATTGACGGTGGCGCAAGGCTTCGACTGGTTCGAAACGGTGGATCGACATACTGATCGGGACAAACGAACCTACGTCGATCCCGAGCCGTTCTACGGCCCTGGCTATGGGTTTGGTTATGGCTACGGCTTCTGGCGCCCGTCTTGGCGCTATTATGGCGGCGGGTTTGGTTGGCGCTCATGGGACCCTTATTGGGGCGGCCCGTTTTGGGGTGATACCGGCCAAGTGCAGACCGTCGAAAAATTCCAGGCCACAGCCGAAATCGTCATGCATCACGGCGCCAAACCCAACGGCGTCCCGCAAGCTTTCGACGCGCGTGGCGTGATGGCTAATCTTGGGCCGACGATCCAACGCAAGAGTTGATCGCGGCCCATGGTTGCCCTTCTCCCTCCCCGCCATGGGAGGGAGAAAGCCGCCGTGACTTAACGGGGCGCCATACGGATCGCGCCGTCGAGACGAACGTCTTCGCCGTTAAAATAACCGTTGGTGATCATGGTCAGGGCCAAGTTGGCGTATTCGTCAGCCTTGCCGAGGCGTTTTGGGAACGGCACCGAGGCGGCCAGGGCTTCTCGCACCGGAATCGGCGCGCCCATCATCAAAGGCGTGTCGAAAATGCCGGGCAGAATGGTGTTGACGCGGATACCTTCGCTCATCAAGTCGCGCGCGATCGGCAAGGTCATGCCGACCACCCCGCCCTTAGACGCCGAATAGGCCGCTTGGCCCATTTGGCCGTCTTCCGCCGCCACCGAGGCGGTGTTGACGATGGCGCCGCGCTCACCGTCCGCGTCAGGCGCGAGGGTCAGCATACCCGCCGCGCTCTTGGCGATGCAGCGGAAGGTGCCGACCAGATTGATTTGGATGATCAAGTTGAAGGCCTCAAGCGGGAAGTGCTTGATTTCGCCGGTATTGCGGTCGCGGCCGGCGGTCTTGGCAGCGTTGCCGGTGCCGGCGCAATTCACCAGGATGCGTTCTTGGCCGTGCGCCGCGCGCGCCTTGGCGAAGGCCGCGTCGACGCCCTCCTCCGAGGTTACATTGCATTCGCAAAATATCCCGCCGACCTCCGCGGCGACAGCCTCGCCCTTCGCCGCGTTCAAATCGAAGATGGCAACCTTGACACCGTGGGCCGCCAGGGCGCGAACGGTGGCCTCGCCTAGGCCGGACGCGCCGCCGGTGACGACGGCGACGACCGAAGAGTCGAGTTTCATGGGCAAGAATTCCTTTTTTGAGTTGAAATAGACTGCGTTGGATGTGCTTTTAGCCGCAACTACGGTCGGCCAAAAGCATCACCCTGCGTCAAGCCGCCGTCGGTAGCAATGTGGGAGGCGGAGATGTTGTCTTGGCAGGTTGGCGCGGTGAAGATCACGCGGGTGGTCGAAACTGAAATGCCGATTGAATATGATGAAAAGCGCCCGTTTCTAAAACAGGCGCGGCCCGAGATATTGGCGCGGACCGCGTGGCTTTATCCCAACTACTTGACATCGACAGGCGGCCTGCGCCTGTCGATCCATGCGCTGTTGGTCGAGGCGCCGGGTCTGCGGCTGGTGGTCGACACCTGCGTCGGTAACGACAGACCACGCAA
>JANXWN010000429.1 GCA_025351125.1 Caulobacteraceae bacterium
GCAACGCCGTTCTCGATGTGGCGAGAAATGTTTTCCAGCATCACCACAGCATCGTCCACCACAAATCCGGTCAGAAAATCCTCATAACCGCCGGTCGCGACGCCATGGTTCAGCTTTAGTCTGACGACCTTGTAGCCGGTACGGGTGCGCCGATTCCACGATCCATGCAAGGCGACCAGGGCGTCGCCGCGATAGTCCGCCGGGAAGGCCGCCGGGCCTGATTTCGCCGTATAGAATGTTAGCCCCAAGGGCGCCGAATGCGGCTGGAACAACACATCTGGAACGGTCACTTTTCCCGCCAAATCGGGACGAGAGCCTTTTAAGCGCGGGTCTTCATGGTTGCCGATAAAGTACCACGGCCAGCCATAAAACGCCTTGGGCCTGACGCGCGTGGCGTAATCGGGCGGCAGATCATCGCCCAACATGTCCCGCTCATTGACGACACACCACGGCTCTCCGCGCGCCGGATTGATCGCCAGGGATACACAGTTGCGCAGGCCGGTCGCGAACACGCTTCGATCTCCGCCCTGGGGATTGAACGCCAACACGTCGGCGCGGTCGGTTTCGCGGCCCCAGGCGGCCCCGCTGGCGTGAGCGGAATTCCACACCGCTAGTTCTTGCGCTGTTTTTGACGCCATGCCATCGGCGATGTTGGAGCCGGAACCGACCGACACCAGCATGGTCGCGCCGTCCGCCGTAAAGGCTAGGTCCCGGGTGGTATGACCGCCGGTACTCGCGGCGATCTTGGCCACCACGGTTTGCGGGGCGCCGCGCGCGGTCAAATCACCCGCCTGATAGGCGAACCGCACCACGCTGTTATTGTTGGCGACATAGATCCACGTCGGGTTCGGCCCGAGCGGATAAAAGGCCATGCCGAACGGCCCGTCGAGTCCCGTTGCGAAGACCTGCTTGACGCTTGGCGTCGGGGCGCCAGGCGCGGTCCGCAAGATGCTCAGTTGGCCCGCTTCGGTCTCGGCGACAAAGATGTCGCCATTCGGCGCGACGCGGATTTGGCGGGGCCGATCGAGCGTGGCAAAGGCGGCGACGGTAAAGCCGGGGAGGGTCCTCAGGCCGGTCCCCGGGCGAGGCGGCGCGACCGCCGCCGGCGAGGCCGCGGGCGCCGTCGCCAACGGCGCGGGCATATCGGCGGCGGTAATCTTATGTACGACACCCGGCGCGTCGGTCCGCCAATCTCCCGAAGTCGGCCCAGCCTGACTGGGCCCCGCGCCCGCGCCGATCAAAGCGATTATTGTCCAGACAGACAGATCGCGCATGGCGATTCTCCGATTTAGCGCGACGCGCCCTTAAGCTTGACGTGGGTGTGAGGCCAAGCGCGGCGATTAAGCAAGAGGGGTCATGACGGCGGTTATTGGTGCACGAGACAATCCGCTTATCAACAATCGCGCCAGATCCGATGCATCCGGTCGCTGATCTTCGGATAGAAAAGCAGTGGCGCGATCGATCTCGAGCAAGGCCGCGCCGTGGCTCAGCGACCAAACCATCGTGGCGGCTTTGAGAATTCGTGGATCGTCCATATCGCGCTCGAGCACGTCGGCGACCATGGCCATCAAGGCTGTGAAACAAGCGGTCGCCTGCAAACCCAAACCCGGGTCGCAACTCAACGGATCGAGGTCTCTTCCGAACATCAAGCGGTAGAGTCCTGGATTTTCGCGCGCGAAGTCTAAATAGGCCTGCAAATTTCGCGCCAGACGGTTACCGTTTCCCTCGGTGTCGCTGCGATCAAAGCGGCTGGTCAAGTCTTGAAAGCCCAAGGTCGACAGAGCCGCGAGCAGGGCCTCCTTTGTGCGAAAATGCCGGTAGGGCGCGTTTGGGCTCACCCCGACGCTGGCCGCCAAGCCGCGCAAGCTGACGACTTTATCGCCCCCCGCTTCAAGGGCGAGGCGCGCCTGGGCCAATAAGGCGGCCCGCAGGTCGCCGTGGTGGTAGGGAGAGGCGGGGAGGCTCGATTGCATGTTGACATCGCATACATTATCCGCACTTATGTGTGCAATGCCAACATATAACGTGTCGGCCAGTTTTAAGAAGCCGGAATCTAAAATGTCGTCTCAAACGGTTTCGTCCGGAGCGCCGCGGAGGCAGCGATTGGCGTGGGTCTTGACGCTGGTTTTGGCGAGTGGGATCGCCTTGGCTTCGATGCGTTACCTCGCGGGCGGCGAGATGATGGTCCCGCCGCCACTTAAGCCCAACTTCCTCGACCATCCGCTGGCCTTCTATGTGCATATCGCGGCGGCTTCGACCGCCTTGCTCTTGGGGCCGTGGCAGTTTTTGGGCCGCCTTCGCCGATCCGCGCCCAGGGTCCATCGCGCCATGGGCAAGATTTATGTGCTGGCCTGCGTGATCGGGGCCGGGGCGGCGATCCTTATCGCTCCGAGCAGCAACGGCGGTCGGGTCGCCGCATCCGGGTTTCTGACCCTCGCCATGCTGTGGCTTTGGACGACCGGCATGGCGGTAGTCGCGATTCGCGCCGGCCGGATCGAGGATCACCGTCGCTGGATGCGGCGCAGCTTCGCTCTAACCTTCGCGGGCGTGACATTGCGGCTCTATCTGCCGATCGCCCTAATCGGGCTTTTCCCGTTTTCGGCGGCCTACGCCGTCATCGCTTGGATGTGTTGGGTCCCCAATTTGTTGCTGGCGGATCACTTGGCCGGTGATCGCCGTGGCACGGCGGCCTTTCGAAACCCACCGCGCTTTCACACCTGAGGCCAAATCCACATCCGCGGCGTGGTGATCTCGACCCCGTCCGTGACGGTCAGGTTACGCTCGCGCGGCACGCAAAACATGTTGAAGGACGCGACGGCGCCGAAAATGTCGTCCTGACAGCCAGCATGGTTTGCTACGGAAAACAGGGGGGTGACGTGGGCGAACAAGCGATAGTCCCAATCCAATAACAGCGATATCAATTGGTCCGAGCGCGCGGCGCGATCGTTCTCGAC
>JANXWN010000435.1 GCA_025351125.1 Caulobacteraceae bacterium
CGCCTTGATGCTGCCCGTGTTGCTGATGGTGCCCAAGTCGCTGATGGCAACCCGCGACGGCCAAGCCAAACTCGTCGTGGAGGCTGAAATCGTCTGAGCACGGATCATTTGCTGAGAATGCAAGGCCTGAAGCCTGATGGAACGTTTGCGTCTCGTTCCTCGCAAATTAAGCAAGTTCTTGGATTCAGATAACGTAGTCTTCGTACAATTCCGCGGCTAAGGTATGATCCATCGAGCGGGCCGGTTCGGGGCAAGTCGGACAATTAACCAATCGGGCCGGCACGCCGGCGGCGGTGCAGTGTGCGGGCACCGATTTGAGCACTACCGAACCGGAAGCGATTTTGGCATAGTCTCCGACGGTAATATTGCCCAGCACCTTGGCCCCGGCGCCCAAAAGCACGCCTCTGCCGATCTTGGGATGGCGATCCCCGCGCTCGGCGCCGGTTCCCCCCAAAGTTACGCCGTGAAGCATGGAAACGTCATCGCCGACGCGCGCGGTCTCGCCAATCACAATGCCCGTTCCGTGGTCGATAAACACGCCTTGCCCGATCGGCGCCGCCGGATGGATATCCACCTGAAACAACTCCGACATGCGACTTTGTAGGTAAAACGCCATGGCGTCGCGGCCATTGTTCCATAGCCAGTGCGACACGCGGTGGGTCTGTAAGGAAAGGAAGCCTTTGAAGTATAGAAACGGCTGCACATAGCCCTTGCATGCCGGATCGCGCTCGAAAACGGCGCGCAAATCCGCCTCGGCATTCTTCACGATGCCGGGATCGGCCTCGTAGGCCTCCTCCGCCACCTCGCGCAAGCTCATGGCCCGCAGTTCCTGATCGGCGAGCTTTCGCGCCAACTGGTACGACAGCGCATCCGACAAATTATCGTGGCGCAGAATGACCGCGTTCAACGAGGACGCCAGACTGGGCTCGCTGCGGGCGACGTGTTCCGCCTCGTTGCGCAGCGCCGACCAAACCGGCGGGGCCTGCGTCGACGCGCCGACAACTTCCAAGTGCTGAGCCACGTCCGTCACTCCTGGCAACCTTCAGTCTAATCACCGTTCATATAGGCCAGCCAGTTCCGGGGCGCTAGAGGGACGAGGTGTCAGTACCGGAGGAGCGCCGGGCTCACGCCGCCTTGGCGATCCTCGCCAGTTCTTTCAAGATACGCTCCGCCGCCCCGAGGCGTTGAATCGGCGTTTCCCATTCCCCCTTGATGACCACCTTCTGGTCGGGCCGCATACGCCACGCGACGGCGTTTTTTTGCACAAAACCGACGAGCCCAGCCGGGTTGGCATAGTGGGCGCTGCGGAACGCGACGACCGCGCCCTTCGGACCGACATCGATCTTGGCGACGTTGGCCTCGCGGCAAAGCCCTTTGATCGCGACGACTTTCAAGAGCTGATCGGCTTCCGCCGGCAGGGGCCCAAAACGATCGATGAGTTCGGCGGCCAGGGCTTCGCGATCATCCGCTCGCTCAGCGTCGGACAGCCGACGATAAAGGGCAAGACGAACGTTTAAGTCGGGCACATAGGCTTCTGGGATCAGAACCGCCGCGCCGGTATTTATTTGCGGCGACCATCCTCGACTGAGCGACAGATCACCCACGTCGCCCAACCCTTTGGCCTTTAGGTCGGCGACCGCGTCTTCCAGCATTTGCTGATAGAGTTCGACGCCAATTTCGCGGATGTGGCCCGATTGTTGATCGCCCAACAAGTTCCCGCCGCCGCGGATATCGAGGTCGTGACTGGCAAGTTGGAACCCGGCGCCAAGGCTGTCTAGCGATTGAAGCACCCGCAAGCGCCGTTCGGCCGACGGGGTAACGGTCTTGCCAAACGGGGTAGTCAAATAAGCGTAGGCGCGCGCTTTGGCGCGCCCGACCCGACCGCGCAATTGATACAGTTGCGAGAGTCCGAACATATCGGCGCGGTGCACGATCAGGGTATTGGCGCTGGGAATATCTAGCCCTGACTCGACAATCGTGGTCGAAAGCAGGACATCGTAGCGACCATCGTAGAAGGCGCTCATGACGTCTTCCAACTGCGTCGGCGCTAATTGGCCATGGCCAACGACAAACTTCACCTCCGGAACCTGTTCGCGCAGGAAGGATTCCAAATCCGGGAGATCCTTGATGCGCGGCGCGACGTAATAGACCTGTCCTCCGCGATACTTTTCACGCAGGATGGCCTCTCGGATCGCCACCGGATCCCACGGCGTCACATAGGTGCGGACGGCCAGCCTATCCACCGGCGGGGTCGCGATAATCGACATCTCGCGAATTCCCGACAGCGCCATCTGTAAGGTGCGTGGTATCGGAGTCGCGGTTAAAGTCAGGACATGAACTTCAGCGCGCAGGGCCTTTAACGCCTCTTTGTGCTTAACGCCGAAATGTTGTTCCTCATCCACAATCACCAGGCCAAGGTCTTTGAAACTGACCTGTTTGGAAAGCACCGCGTGGGTGCCGATAACGATTTCGATCTCGCCTTTCGCCAAACCCTCGCGCGTCTCGGCAGCTTCGGCGGCCGGAACGAGCCGTGACAAGCGCCGCACACGGATCGGCCAGCCCTGAAATCGAGCGAGGAAGGTGGAATAATGTTGCCGCGCCAGCAGGGTCGTCGGGCAAACCAACGCCACCTGCCGCCCGCTCATCGCCATGACGAAAGCGGCGCGAAGGGCTACCTCGGTCTTGCCAAAGCCCACGTCGCCACAGATCAACCGATCCATCGGCTTGCCGGACCCCAGATCGGCGATAACATCGCCAATGGCGTTCAATTGATCGTCAGTCTCGTCATAGGGAAACCGAGCGCAAAATTCATCGAATAGACCGTGCGGAGGCTCGGTTTCTTCGATTTCGCGGGTGGCGCGGGCCGCGGCGATGGCGATCAGGCCCTCGGCCATTTCGCGTAAACGCTCTTTGGCTTTCGACTTGCGCGATTGCCAAGCCGCGCCGCCCAAGCGGTCGAGTTGAACGCCTTCGGTCTCTGAGCCGTAGCGGGTCAGCAGATCGATGTTTTCCACCGGCAGATAGAGTTTTGACTCGCCGAAGTAATGTAGTTCCAGGCAGTCGTGCGGCGCCTCCATCACATCCAGCGTCTTGAGGCCTTCATACCGGCCGATGCCATGATCGACATGCACCACCAGGTCGCCTTGCGCGAGCGCGGAGGCTTCAGCCAGAAAATTTGCGGCGCGGCGACGTTTACGTGGTCGGGCGAGGCGGTCGCCCAAGATATCGGTCTCCGATATCACTGCTAAAGTATCGGTTTCAAACCCGGCTTCGAGAGGCAGCACCACCCGCTGAGGTTTTTTCGGATCGGCCGCCTTAGCCGCCTGCCAATAGGGCGCGAGAGAAATATCCGTCAAACCATGATCGGCGAGCATAGATCCCAAGCGCTCCGACGAGCCGTCGGACCAGGATGCGAACAGCACTCTCTTACCGGCGGAAGCCAGGGCGCGGGCATGATCGGAAGCCGCTTCAAACAAATTGACGCTGTCTTGCGCGCGCTCGGCGGCGAAGACGCGCCCCAAACTAGCGCCCAAATCCACCACGGTTTCCCAACCGTCACGCTGGAAAGGCGAAAAATGTCGGCTGGGGCGGGTGGCCAACCGAACGGACCATTCCTCCGCCGACAGATATAACTGGGCGGGTGGCAAGGCGCGGTAATGAGTCTTGCGCTCGGCTTGTTGGCGTGCGTCAAAAGCGTCGGCGATCATGGCCAGGCGTTCGTCACGCGCCTCGTTCGCCAGATGGTCGACGCCGATCAGCGCCGTCGGCGGTAAATAGTCGAACAGCGTCTCGAGCGTATCGTAAAATAGCGGCAGCCAGTGCTCCATTCCGGCGCGTCGTCCCCCCTCGCTCACCGTCGCATAAAGCGGATCGTCGCCTGGCGCGCCGAACGCCGCTAGATAGCCGGTGCGGAACCGCGCGATCGCGGCGGCGTCAAGCAAGGCCTCGCTGACCGGGGGCAAGTCGACCAATTTTAATTGCCGCGTGGAGCGTTGCGTCTCGCGGTCGAAACCTCGAATCGATTCCAGGGTGTCGCCGAACAAATCAAGCCGCACCGGCTCGGCGGCGCCGGGCGGAAAAACATCGATCACCCCGC
>JANXWN010000448.1 GCA_025351125.1 Caulobacteraceae bacterium
CACCCGTCAGGGCCAGGGCCTGCAAGGCCAAGCCGGAGTCAATCTTTTCGGATACCATCAGCTTGGCTTCGGCCTCACCGACCTCTCCGCCGGCAGCCATCTTGAGCGTGCGCAGAGCGATCACGCTCGATGCCTCAAAGCCGAGCCGCCAAGCGTTCAGGCCGATCCCGATCCATGGATTACGGCGAGCGCGCGCCACCCTAGGCCGCCTGCTTGAGCGCGAATACCCGGCAATGCTCCAGATAAGCCGCCTCATGGATCGACAATAGCGCGACGACACTCGACCACAGCCAGCCTGGGGCGTCCAGATCTCCGGCGTGCGCCGATTTCAAATCCCGCAACCACGCCGCGCGCGTTTCGCGGTCCATCTGCCGCCCGTGCGCCCGACCCAACACCCCGGCAAGATAGCTGGCTAAAGCGATGGCCTTGTCGTGAGTGATTTGGTTGACTTCCAACTTCAAGTCCTGCGGCATCAATTCGCGTACCACGACTCCCTTTTCGAGCAAACGGGCAGCGATCATCCGTTCGCCCAGATTGGGCGAGAGTGCTTTGGCCCCGGTGACGACCCGCACGGCATTATCGCGGGGCATAATCACATCGACGGCGCGCGGCGCCGCCGCCGCGACGCCTTCTTTGATATCCATCAGGCAGAGCGACGCGCGTTTGCCTTCCCCCACGCGGACCATGGCCGCATAGCGCAATCGGCCCAGCGAACTGCAGCCTTTTAACCAATAGGCGGCGTCAACCAGGGTGAGCTGATCTTTATTGTCGCGCGACTGCAAGGTCGTGATCATCGCCCGCATCTCGTCAGAGGCAAACAGTTGTCGCAATGCGGCTCTTTCTTCCTTGGTCAGGGCCCAGAATTTTGGACCGAGCGGCACGACCGGTTTGACGGTTTCGAGTCGCTCGGCGGCGAGATGGCGCCAGCGGCGGCGAACTGAACGATCCAATAAAGCCCGCACCGCCTTGGGACGATGAGCTTGCTCGCTCCGCGGGTCGAAATTGCCCGCCAGGGCGGCTTCATAACCGGCCGTCAGGTGGGCCAGAATATACGCCGTCGTCACGCCCGGCAGGTCGGACCCGCGCGCGGTCGAAGCCAACGACAAACCCAGTCGAATGAGATCATGCGCCGGATTGCCGATCACGGTTTGATCCAGATCGCGAATCTGCACCGCAACGCGACCTTTACGATCGGCCAGAGGACCCAGATTACCCAAATGACAATCGCCGCAAATCCATACGGGCGGGCCTTCGGGAAGATTTCCGGGTCGGCTCTCAAGCCATTCATAAAATTTGACGGTGCTGCCGCGAACGTAGGCATGAGCCGAGCGCGCCATTTTGAGGTTTCGCACTTGCTGTAAGCGTGCCGCACGGTGGGGTGGCGCCGTCATTACAGACTCCGAACTGCAGGTTCTCGGCCTCAACGTCGCCCGGCCGGGATAGTTCCGGCGGGTTTGGGATCCGAAGCCCCTGGTCGAGGACGGAACCAATCGCTCTTCCGCGTATTGGAGCCTCTAGGTCGGTCATTCCGGTCGGCCGTGTCACTGGAGGTTTCTATGGGCATTTTATCCTGGATCGTACTCGGTCTGATCGCTGGTTTTATCGCCAGTAAACTCGTCAATAAGACGGGCGAAGGTTTAATCCTCGATATCGTACTGGGCGTAGTTGGCGCATTTGTGGGTGGCTTCATCTTTACACGTTTCTTTGGTGCCGCTGGTGTTACCGGTCTTAATATCTACAGCATGTTCGTCGCCGTTGTCGGCGCCGTCGTCGTGCTCTTGCTCTATCACTTCATCGTTCGTCGGCGCGCGACTTAAGGTCTCGACGTCTAGGTAGATTCCGACCCTGGCGGCGCCAGGCTTAGAAGGACAGGACTAATTTCGTCGGTCGCGCGCGCCGCGCGCTCCGACCCCGTCCCGGCTGCGTGGGGAAACGCGGCCTTAGAGTTGGGGTGAAATTATGATAATTTTCAATGTAATAAAGGAAACGCACGGTTGGGCCGTTACGACGGACGAGCGGATGTCGACCCCATTTTGGTCACGTGACTTGGCGATACGCGAGGCGCAGGGGCTGGCCAACGCCATTCGCCGACACGGACAATCCGCCGAGGTTGTAATTGAAGGCATCGGGCCCAACGATGCTCAAAAAGCATCCGGCGCTTTGCGCTGGTCAGGACGTAACAGAGGCGCGCCGGGCCGTTGGGCCGGTGCACGATGACGCAGCGCTATCGTCAACCTCATGTGACGCCGTAATGCCCGCTTGCCGTATGCTGGCCCCGTGGTGACACGATGCCGACTAACCCGGAGGGGCTCTCGTCTCGCGCGGGAGCTAAACGCGTCGGCGCTGTAAGACCCTCGCTTCGGCGGCTGTTTGGCGACACGGGTCCGACGCCGCCGTGGGATGACACCGCGCCGATCCGCGCCGAATTGTTCGGCATCGATCGCCTTGAAGATCACGGCCGCAGTCTCGCGAGCGCCCAAGTCGTTCGCCCCGGAGATCATGACGGCGCGCCGCTCGCCAAACGGCTGGCGGACAATGAAACCGTTCTGATCTCAGCCTATCGCGATATCGCTCGGGCCGTCGGTTTGGGAGAGTCGATAACGCCGGCGGCTGAATGGTTGGTCGACAATTTTCACGTCATAGAGCGACAGATCCGGGATATCCGCGCCGATCTGCCCCCCGGCTATTACCGACAACTACCCAAGTTGGCGGACGGACCATTTGCCGGCTATCCGCGCGTGTTCGGAGTAACGTGGGCTTTGGTCGCCCATACCGACAGCCTGTTCGATCCCGACGCGCTATGCCGGTATTTGCATGCCTATCAAAGCGTGGCGCCGCTCACCATTGGCGAGTTGTGGGCGGTAGCCATCACGCTGCGCATCGTTTTGGTCGAAAATCTGCGCCGTATCGCGCAACGGGTCATCGACAGTCGCACCGGGCGTCACGCGGCGGATATAGCGGCCGATCGCTTGCTGGGCGCCGGCGATCAAGTCGGAGAGCCGGTCGATGCTGTCCTGCCCCCCAGCGGCCGGAACCGTTTCGCCGATAGCTTCCTCGTTCAGCTCGTTCACAGGTTGCGCGATCAAGACCCCCGCATCGCCCACGCTCTGACGTGGCTCGACGAACAGCTGGAAAGCCAAGGCGCGAGCGCCGAAGAGGTCGTGCGCGACGAGCATCAACGGCAGGTCTCCGGCAGTATTACCGTGCGCAACATCATCACCAGCATGCGGCTCATCTCCGACATTGATTGGACCGATCTGCTGGAGCGATTCAGTTTGGTCGACGATGTGTTTCGCGATCATGGCTGTTTCTCCAAGATGGATTTCGCGTCCCGCAACCTTTACCGCGGCGCCGTCGAAGAGCTGGCGCGCGGTTCGCGCTTGAGCGAACGCGACGTCGCTCTGGCCGCCGTCGCCGCGGCGACGGCCGCCGCCGCGCGCCGCGAGGCGGTAAGTCCCGACGCGGTGAGCGATGATCGTCAAACCGATCCGGGTTATTACCTGCTGGCGGCCGGGCGCACGCGGTTTTGCGCCGATATCGGTTTTAAACCGCCGCTGAAGACATTGCCGGAACGAATCTATCGCGGCCTGGGAATCGGCGGCTACGTCAGCGCCGGCTTCATCGTCGCCGCTTGCCTACTGGCTATTCCGCTGTGGGGCGGCCCGTGGCGCGGCGTCGATGCGCGCACCGTGGCGCTGTTGGCGTTCGTGGGCTTTATCCCGGCCTTGGACTTGGCTGTCACCTTGGTCAACCATGTGGTGACCCGCCGGGTGCGCGCCACGCTATTGCCCGGCTTGGACCTCAGCGCCGGCATTCCGGCGAGCCTGCGGACACTGGTCGCCGTTCCGACCATCATCATGTCCGTCGAGTCGGTTGTGCGTCAGGTCGAGCAACTCGAAATTCATTATCTGGCCAGCCCGGAAGGCGACCTGCACTTCGCCCTGCTAACCGATTGGCGCGACGCGGACAGCGAAACCGAGGCGGATGACGACGAACTTTTGGCGGCGGCCAGAACCGGCATCGAAGAATTGAACCGCCGTTACGGTCCCGCCCCCGGCGGGACGCGCTTTTTGCTGCTGCACCGCAGGCGCGTTTGGAGCCCCGGCGAAGGGCGCTGGCTTGGATGGGAACGCAAACGCGGCAAGCTGCTGGAGTTGAACCGGCTGTTGCGCGGTCACGGCGATACCACCTTCCTCGACCCGCCCCCCGCGCCACCCGATATTCGCTTCGTGATCACACTTGACGCGGATTCGCGACTGCCGCGCGATACCGTGGGTCGGTTGATCGGGAAGATGGCGCA
>JANXWN010000455.1 GCA_025351125.1 Caulobacteraceae bacterium
GTCTTGGGCGTCGCCGCGAGGGGCCAAGTGCATCCCGACGCGATCCGCACCCCACACCGAGATGCAGGCGTCGGCCACCTCGAGATGCAGGCGCGCGCGGTTTTCCACGGGTCCGCCATAGGCGTCGGTGCGCTTGTTGCAGTTGTCTTGCAGAAACTGGTCCAGCAGATAGCCATTGGCGCCGTGAATTTCGACGCCGTCGAAGCCCGCCGCTTGGGCGTTTTGCGCGGCGCGGCGGAAGCCCTCCACGACACCGGGTATCTCCTCCAATTCTAATGCCCGTGGGACGGGGAAAGGACGTTTCGGGCGCGCTTGGCTGATGAACCCCGAGCAGGCTATGGCGCTGCTGGAAATGGGCGTCGCGCCGTTTAGCACCAGAGGCTCGGAGATTCGTCCCACATGCCAAAGCTGCAACGCGATGCGCCCGCCGGCCCCGTGCACCGCATCCGTCACATGCTTCCAGCCTTCGACCTGCGCCGCCGACCAGATGCCGGGCGTGCCGGCATAGCCGACACCCATGGGATCGACCGATGTCGCCTCGGCCAGGATCAAGCCAGCTGAAGCGCGCTGGGCATATTGCTCCGCTACCAGGGCCGTGGGGGCTCGCGTTTCGGGGTCTGCCCGCATCCGCGTGAGCGGCGCCATAAAGACGCGGTTAGGCAGGTCGAGATCCCCGAGGCGTATGGGGTCGAACAGTGTGGGCATGACCAGTCTTTCGTCGATTTGAGGGTAGGTCCGTCGCGGACTGTCGGCGTCGTTACCCCGCCGGGGGACGGGGTTTGTTGGTCATCCGCCAATCCTGCCGCTTGGCCCACTGCGCCATGGTTTCCATTTCGATGGGGATGCGCTCCAGCACCGGACCCATATCGACCTTAAACGGGGCTTGCGACGTCTCGTTGTTGAAGGTGTAAAACGCCTTAATGAAGGGTTCGGTGATCGCTCGTTGCTCGGGCGGCATTTCCTCGCCGAACGCGTCGCAGAGGTTTTTGGCGAACTGTTCGGGCGTGCTGGGGTCGTATTTGATCGACCGGCCCACCGCGTTGGACAGCAGTTGCGCCACTTCTGGCGGATGTAGAATCTGCGGACCGCCGATGTTGAGCCAGGCGCCCTCCAAGTCGGGACGGTCGATCGCGGCGATCATGAACTTAGCCACGTCATCCAGGCTGATCCAGCTGCACTCCAAGCCGGGACGGTGCGGATAGACGTAGCGACCCTCATTGACAATGTACGGGAAGGCCCAGTTGGTGAGCAGGTTGTCCATGAACAGCACCGAGCCGAAAACCGTGGCCGGCGCGCCCGTACGCCATAATGCATTGATGCCCGCCGTGTTGCCCGCATAGCTGAAGGAGTCGCCGGCGCGGTCGGGAATCCAGCTGGACGTGTTCCACACTACGCGCTTGAGGCCAGCTTTGACCGCAGCCACACCGATCGTCGTCACGCCGTCCACCAGCGAGACCGGCGCCATGAGCGGATGGGTGTAAAAGGCCGCGTCGGCGCCTTCCATCGCGGCCACCACGGAAGCCTCGTCCCGCACGTCCGCGGGTCGGATATCGACGTGGCCGAAATTCTCTCCCAAGAATGGATCGTCGCGGCGCGAAATGGCGCGCACCTCGTGACCTGCTTTCTTGAGCTGACGCACCTGCGCCATGCCTTGGCGGCCTGCCGCGCCAAACACCACTACCGTCGCCATTATCGTTCTGCCTTTGCTTTTACTATTGATTGTCTGGCGCGCGCCGGACCCTAACCCGCCGGTGGCCGGGGTTTGTTGGTCAGTCGCCATTCCTGGCGCTTGGCCCAGTCGCGGAAGGTCTCCATCTCGATCGGTATCCGCTCGAGTACCGGAGCCATGTTCACCTTGAACGGCGTCGTCGGCGAATTATTGTTATGCTCGTAGAACGAGGCGATGGACGGCGCCAACACCGCCTTCTCCTCGGCGCTCATCTCGTCGCCGAACGCGTCGGCCAAATGCCGTCCGAACTCCTCGGGCGTGCTGGGATCGTATTTGACCTCGCGGCCGACCGCCTCAGTGAGATGGGCCGCCACGGTGCGAGGCTTGAGGATCTCGGGGCCCCCGATGTTGAGCCAAGCGCCCTCCAGATCGGGGCGGTCGATCGACGCGATCATGAACTTGGCGACATCATCGAGGCTGATCCAGCTGCACTCCAGGTCGGGCTTGCGCGGATAGACGTATCGCCCATTGTTGACGATGAAGGGGAAGGCCCAATTGGTGAGCAGATTGTCCATAAAAAGAACCGAACCGAACACCGTGGCAGGCACACCGGTGCGCCACAGGGCGTTGATGGCGGCGGTATTATTGGCATAGGTGTGGGCGAAGCCTGGCCGATCGGGGATCCATCCCGAGGTGTTCCACACCACACGCTTGAGATTAGCGCGCTTGCCGGCTCGGCCGATCGTGGCCACCGCGGCGACACGGTCGACCCGCGCTCGCAAGGGATGGGTATAAAAGGCGGCGTCGGCGCCTTCCATGGCGGCAAATACGGAGTCTTCGTCGTAAATGTCTGCGGGTCGCACTTCGACGTTCTCGAATATCTCGCCATAAAACGGGTCCGCCCGGCGGGAAATCGCCCGCACTTCGTGCCCCGCCGCCTTCAATTGGCGAACTTGGGCCAATCCCTGCCGGCCGCTCGCGCCGAACACCGCCACCAATGCCATTGTCGTTTCTCCCTCTTTTGTTTGCGCCGCCGACGGCGGCTATTCAACGGCCATAAGGACTGGCAGATGGGCCAGCCGCGGGTCGTTGGGATAAATCCACGCATCGCCGATTACCGGCTGGACCCGAAGCTCTTGGGGAATGCGCTCTGGCCCGATCAAGGCATCAGCCGCTTGGTTCCACCAGTAAATGCGAGCTTCTTGATAGCTGAGTGGCACCGAATCGAAGCCGTAGGATTCATGCGACTTCTGAATCCAGGCGCCAAAGTG
>JANXWN010000244.1 GCA_025351125.1 Caulobacteraceae bacterium
GGCGGGCGCGGCGCTGACCCGCCACAATTTCGTTCTGGAAGGCGGGGCGCTGGATCATGACGGGGCGGGAACCGTGCTGACGACACGCCAATGCCTGCTCAATCCGAACCGCAATCGCGGCTGGCGCGAGGGCCACGCCGAACGGGCCTTGGCGGGGGCGCTCGGCGTGCGCAAGGTTTTATGGCTGGATCAGGGTTTGATGAACGATCACACCGACGGGCACGTCGATAATCTGGCCCGGTTCGTCGCGCCCGGCGTGGTCGTCTGCCCCATGGCGTTCGGCGCCAACGACCCCAACGCGGAGATTTACGACACCGTCGCCGAGACCCTGTCTGGGTTCACCGACGCCGACAGCCGCGGCTTGCGGGTGGTGCGGATGCCGTCATCGGGCCGCATGACGGACGACGAACATCTTGTCGTCCCCGCCTCGCACATGAATTTTCTTATCGCCAACGGCGCGGTGATCATGCCGACCTATGAAAACTTCGCGGCCGGATTTGCGCTGGAAATCCTCAAAGACCTGTTCCCGGACCGCGCGGTGATCGGCTTGCCATCGCACGCGCTGCTCACCGGTGGTGGCTCGTTCCATTGCATCAGCCAACAGGAACCCGCCTGATGACGCGCATCCTTAACGTCGCCGCCTTACAAAGCGCGTTCGGCGACGACCTCGCCGCCAATATCGCCCGCGTCGCCGACCTGATCCGCCTGGCGGCGGCGGGCGGCGCACAGGTTATCCTGCCGCCGGAATTGTTTCAGGGTCCGTATTTTTGCGTCACGCAGGAGGAACGCTGGTTTGCCCACGCTTATCCTTGGCGCGAGCACCCGTGCGTGGTCGCCCTGGCGCCGCTGGCCGCCGAATTGGGGGTTGTCTTGCCGATCTCGATCTTCGAGCGCGAGGGGCCTCACTATTTCAACAGCTTGGTGATGATCGATGCCGACGGCTCGCCGCTGGGCGTCTACCGCAAAAGCCATATTCCCGACGGCCCCGGCTATCAGGAGAAATACTATTTTCGCCCCGGCGACACCGGCTTTAAGGTGTGGGACACCGGCTTTGGGCGCCTTGGGGTCGGCATTTGCTGGGACCAATGGTATCCGGAAGTGGCCCGCGCCCTGGTCTTGGCGGGCGCCGAAATCCTGCTCTACCCCACCGCCATCGGCAGCGAGCCGCACGATGCAAGCCTCGATACCGCGCTTCCCTGGCGCCGAGCCATGCAGGGCCACGCGGTGTCCAATGTCATCCCAGTCGTCGGGGCCAACCGCACCGGCTTCGAGCCCTGGCCGGGCTATCCCGGCGGCGGACAAAACTTTTACGGCTCGAGCTTTATCGCCGACCACCGCGGAGATCTCGTCGCCGAAATAGGCCGGACCGACGAAGGCGTGATCAGCGCGGCGTTCGATCTGGATTTCCTAAGCAGCCACCGCGCGGCGTGGGGATTCTTTCGCGATCGGAGGCCGGACCTCTATGGCGCCCTGGCGGCGTCGCGGCCGGCGTGATTTAGTCACAGCGTAGCAACACCGGAGGACTCCCATGACCGCGGTCAATCATAAAATCGTGTTGGCGCAACTGCCTCGGGGCGACAAGCTGGCGCCGCACCATTTTGTGGCGGCGCAAAGCGCGATTGCGTCACCGGGCGACGGGGAGGTGCTGTTGCGGGCGCTGTATATCTCGCTCGACGCCGCCAATCGCGCCTGGATGCAGGGCGCCACTTATCGCACCGCGCTGAACGCCGGCGACGTCATGGCCGGCGGGGCCTTGGCGGAGGTGGTGGAATCGAGGGCGGACGGCTTGGCGCCCGGCGATCTGGTGTTCGCCGACACTGGCTGGCAAGAGTTCGCGGTCCTGCCGGCCCGGCGCTTGGCCAAGCTGACCCGTGTCGAGCCGCTGTCACATCTGCTGAGCGTCTACGGCGTCGCGGGACTGACCGCCTATTTCGGCTTGCTGGAATGCGGCAGGCCCAAGGCTGGCGAGACCGTGGTCGTATCGGCGGCCGCGGGATCGGTCGGCCTGTTCGTCGGCCAAATCGCCAAACTCAAAGGCTGTCGCACGATCGCCATTGCCGGCGGCGCGGCCAAATGCGCCTTGCTGACCAGCGAACTGGGCTTCGACGCGGCGGTCGATTACAAGGCCGGCGACACCCGCCGAGCGCTGCGGGCCGCCTGTCCCGACGGTATAAACGTATATTTCGACAATGTCGGTGGCGAGGTGTTGGAAGCCTGCTTGTTCAACATGGCGCTAAACGGCCGAATTGCCTGTTGCGGCGCGGTCTCGCAGTACGACGGCGCGGCGCCGACCGGCGGCCCGCGCGGCGTGCCCGGCCTGATCGTCACCAAACGTCTGAACCTGCGTGGATTTGTGGTGATGGACTTCGACGATCGGCGTGACGCCGCCCTGGCCGACCTAACGACGTGGGTGAAATCCGGTCAGATCGTCGTGCGCGAGGATATCATTGAGGGGCTGGCTAATCTGCCCACGGCCCTGATCGGTCTTCTGGCCGGTGAAAACATCGGCAAACGGATGGTTAAAGTCGTTTGATCCGCCGCCAGAGCCACAGCGGCGCGCGGATGACGCCGTAGAGAAAGCCGAGACCGGCCGGAAGGCGAAGGTGGGTTTGATCATGAATGCTCACCCACTGGCGGCGAAATTCGGCCCGACGCCAACGCCAACCGTGATCGAACAACAGGCGTGAGGCCAAAATGGCGTCGTCGACAAAGGGACGTTTCGCCGTCTCGCGGTCGCCGCCGCCGGCCATGACGTGTAAGGCGAAGCGTTCGAGCACCCGCGCTTTGAATTGCGCGTCCAACGCGTGCCCCAGTTCCGCCGACAGCGGAAGATTGAACAACCGCCGGCATAGCCGAAGCGCCAGGGCCGGACATACGCCGGCGCCAAGCGCCGTGACGCGTCGGTAAGTTTCTTCGAGGGCTTCTGGATTTTTGTGCCGCAAGATGGCGTTCAGATCGGCCAGCCATTTCAAGCGCGACCAGCCGTGCGAGGCGCCGTGCACCATCAGATACGCGATCATTTCGTCGTTCGCGAGCGTTCGAAGCGCGTTACCGGGCGCGACGTTGACACTTTGGCTGGGCGACGCCGTCGAAACGTCGAATAACAGATCGCCGTCGACGAGGCGCCAATGCAGTTCGACGACAACGCCGCCCCGCCCGTTCTTTGAAAATACCGCCTCCTTCGAGAGTTTCGTCCACCGCGAAAACGCGTCGAGCGACAGCTCGCCCGGATGGATCAAGCTGTAACCGTTAGTCTCCAAAACATTGCGCGCGCGCAAAGCCGAGTCCCGCGAAACCAGGAAATCAATATCCCAGGCGCTTTTCAATCCCAGACCGCCATAGGCAAGCCACTCCAATGCGGCGCCCTTCAGCAGGAGATTGGAGATGCCCGCCGCGTCGAAGGCGCCTTGCAGACGCGCCGATTCCGCGGCCTGAATGAGGCTCTGACGGGCGATTTCAGGCGCGCGCTCGGCCAAAGCCTGGAGCATCGGCGCGGGCGGTTGAAGATCAGCCCGGGCCAGGGCGTCGAACACCAAACCTTCTACTCTGTGGCGTTTGGCCAGGGCGACGAAAATGGACCAATCAACGTGGGCGGCGGCCGTGCGCACCGCGTCGTTCCGCGCGTCGGACGGCGGGCCGGCGCAACACGTCGTCATGAGAACGAAGGCCGGCTCACCCCACGATCGTCGCACCCCATTGCGCATGATAAGGTCCGAGCCGGGCGCCCAAGAAGAGGTTGGGCCGAACGAGCGACTAGCCCTATAGGCAGATCGCGCCGTTGCACAGCATCAAGCCGTTGCGGCGCGTCAG
>JANXWN010000002.1 GCA_025351125.1 Caulobacteraceae bacterium
GCGCGCGAACTCAGCCAAGCCGAAGACGTGCCGAGCACCGCTCGGGCCGCCTTTACGCAAGTGGCGGCGATCGTGGAATACAGCGCTTTTGCCGGCCGGCCGATCGGCGACGAGGCTTATCAGCAGTGCCGAACGGCTTACGAAGCCTTTGCCTTCCCCGGGGCCTGGGCGTGAGCGAACGCGGGGCTAGCCAACCCGCCTTCGCCGCGCCACTGACCATCGCCTTGGTCGTCGTTGTCGGCGTATTCGCCTTTTGCGCCTTTCTGGTCTTGTCCGCCTATGCGCCGGACATGCATGACGGCGACAACGGCCAGGCGCACGCGCTGTCCAAATCCGCGATCGGCTATGCCGGGCTGGTGGAGGCGCTCAAACTGGCGGGTGAGCCGACGCTGATCGTTCGCAGGCCCTTGCAGCGCGGCCGCGCGGCCGGCTTGCTGGTGGCGACGCCGGAAGTCGGGGAAGAGAAATCGGCGAGCGATCTCGCCTTTTCCGGGCCTGTCTTGGTTGTGCTTGCAAAATGGCAGACCGTGCCGGATCCGACGCACCGAGGGTGGGTGAAAAAGCTCGCGTTGATCGATAGCGGGTGGACCCCAAGTTTTACCAAGGGCCTATCGGTGGCCCGGCGTCCGGGCGTGTCGCGGCCCGTGTTGCGCGGCGGCGTTGATCCGTTTTCGCCAACCACCGCCTTACCTGAAGGTCCGATCGAGTCTCTGCAGACGCTAAAGGCGCCGGGCTGGATTGCCGTCTTGACCGACGAGACCGGGGCCGTGCTCATGGTGCGCGATCCAAAGCGCGCCCTTTTCGTCTTGTCCGATCCCGACCTCCTCAACACGCAGGGTGTGAAAAACCTCGATACATTAGCGAGCGCGGTGACGCTGTTGCGAACCCTGCGCGCCGCCGACGGGCCGATCATGTTCGACGTCACCCTCAACGGTTTTGCGAAAACCCGCAGCGTTTTGCGCCTCTTGTTCGATCCGCCGTTCCTGGCGGTAACGCTGAGTTTGTTTGCAGCCAGTGGGCTGGCCGTATGGCAGGCTTTGATCCAATTTGGACCCTTACGGCGCGCCGGCCGAGCGATCGCCTACGGCAAAACGGCGTTGGTCGATAACACCGCCGCCCTAATTTATCTGGCCGGGCGAGAGCACCGCATGGGCGCCCCTTACGCGGTTCTGACGGCCGAAATCGCCGCTAAGGCGGTCGGCGCGCCGCGTGATCTGTCCGGCGATTCTCTTATGCGTTTTCTGGATCGACTCGGCGCACAGCGTGGCGCAACCGATACCCTGACCGACCTCGAAGCTCAGGCCCGCTTGACCCAAGATCGGGGCCGCATGATCGCCCTGGCGGGCCGGCTTTATCGTTGGCGATTGTCGATAACGCGGGAGACAGGGGAGCCGAAGGTCGGGACCCCGCCTGTTTCTTGACCGTTTGATGAAATCGCCAGTGCGTCGGCGCGCTTTGCCTTGACTCCCGCCGCCGCGCGCTTACCTCCGCGCGGTGCGGCGGGTCCGCGAGCGGGGCGATAGATGGCGCGCACGATCGACGAGGCCACCAAGCGGGTGTTGGTGCTACAGGGTGGCGGCGCCCTGGGGTCCTATCAAGCCGGCGTCTACGAAGCCTTGGCCGAACAGGGCGTCGATCCGCAGTGGGTGGCGGGAATTTCCATCGGCGCGATCAACGCCGCGCTGATCTGCGGCAACGCGCGCGAGCACCGTGTGGATCGCCTGCGGGAGTTCTGGACCTTGGCGTCGGCGGGGCCGCAATGGGATATGGGTTTTTCCGCGGGGCCCGCGCGTTCCTTCACCAGCCAGATCAACGCTGCCAATACGGTGATGTTCGGTGTCTCCGGATTCTTCAAGCCCCGCTTTCCGCCGCCGCAATTCCAACCGCAGGGAACGCCGGCGGCGCTCAGCTATTACGACACGGCGCCCCTGAAGAGCACGCTGGAACGTCTCGTGGACTTTGATCGTATCAATGCCAAGGAAACCCGTTTGAGCGTCGGGGCGGTCAATATCCGCACCGGCAACTTTGCCTATTTCGACAATCACCGCGAGAAAATTCGCGCCGAGCACATCATGGCCTCTGGAGCTCTCCCGCCCGGTTTTCCACCGGTCGACATCGACGGTCATGATTATTGGGACGGCGGAGTCGTCTCCAATACGCCGTTGGAATATGTTCTCGATACCGACGAGCAAGACCCGCTGCTGGTTTTTCAGGTGGATCTTTTTCCGGCGCGCGGCGCCATGCCCAAAACCCTGGCCGAAGCGGCCGAGCGCGAGATGGATATCCGCTATTCCAGCCGTACCCGCTTGGGCACCGACCAGGCCTTGAAGGCCAAGCGGACGAAACAACTTATCCGCGATTTGCTTGACCAATTGCCGACCGATCTAGCGGCCGGTGATACCGTGGAGCAATTGCGCGCCGTCGCGAAGGAGGCCCCGCTGACCGTGGTGCAATTAATCTATCGGCGAAAGGCCTATGAAAGCAGCGCCAAGGATTATGAATTTTCGCGCGCCACCATGCTGGAGCACTGGTCTTCGGGCGTCACGGCCGTGCGGCGCAGCATGACCAAGCGCGCGGCGATCATGGCCGATGCGAAGAGCGACGGCGCCTCCACCTTCGACGTTCAAGCCCATGATCCGGAGCCCGCGACATGACCCGCGACGAAATCCTGAGCGCCAGTTCCATGCCGCTTTTCAGCCCGAGCTATCCGAAGGGGCCGTTCGTCTTTATCCGCCGCGAATACCTGATCGTCAGCTACGAAACCGACCCCGATGCGCTACGCGCGGCCCTGCCGGAACCCTTGCAGCCCGCGCCGGGCAATTTGGCCTTCTACGAGTGGATGAAGATGCCCGACGCTTCGGGTTTTGGCGACTACGAGGAAAGCGGCTCGGGCGTATTGGCGCTGTTTGACGGACAGCCGTGTAATTTCTCGGTGCAAATGTACCTCGATGACGAACCGCCGATCGCCGGCGGTCGTGAAATCTGGGGTTTCCCCAAGAAATACGGCAAGCCGCGCCTGAGCGTGATCAAGGACACGTTGACCGGAACGCTGCACTATGACGAAGAACGCGTGGCGATGGGCACGATGGCGTATAAAGAGATCAGTCTCGCTGATCGGCTGGACCAAGTGGCGGCCGGGATCGCCAAGCTGAATGTCAATCTGAAATTTATCCCCGATGTCGACGGCGCGCCGAAAATCGCTCAGCTGGTCGGCTACAATCTCGAAAACATCCACGTCCACGGCGCGTGGGACGGCCCGGCGCGCCTGCACCTGATCCCGCACGTCAACTGCCGCGTCGCCGACCTGCCGGTCAAACGGATCGTCGGCGGCCGCCACCAGATCGTCGATTTTGTCCTGCCGTATGGTCGGGTGTTGCACGACTATCTGGCGTAAACGCCCAGCATCTCCGGCGAGTCCACGGCTCGCTCTTTTTTGAAGTAGAAAGATCAAGACCATGACCCTCGCAGCCAAAGTCGCCGTCGTGACCGGTTCCACCAGCGGCATTGGCCTGGCCATCGCTCGCGCCCTGGCGGCGGAGGGGGCGCACGTGGTGATCAACGGGTTTGGCAAACCCGAGGACATCGAAAAGGAACGCGCCGCCATCGAAGCCGATTTTAAAGTCACCGCCCGCTATTGCGGCGCGGACATGACCAAGGGCGATCAGATCGCCGCGATGATTACCGAGACGCAAACGGCGTTGGGCGCCGTGGATATTCTGGTCAACAACGCGGGCATCCAATTTGTTTCTCCCGTCGAGGATTTCCCGATCGACAAATGGGATCAGATCATCGCCATCAACATGACCGCCGCCTTTCACGCGATGCGCGCCGCCGTACCGGGGATGAAAAAGCGCGGTTGGGGCCGGATCATCTCCACCGCGTCGGCCCATTCCAAAGTCGCCTCGCCGTTCAAGTCGGCCTATGTCACCGCCAAGCACGGCCTGATGGGGCTGACCAAGACGGTGGCCCTGGAAACCGCGACCCATGGCATTACGGTCAATTGCATCAGCCCCGGCTACGTCTGGACCCCGCTGGTGGAAAGCCAGATACCCGACACCATGAAAACGCGCGGCTTGACCCGCGAGCAGGTGATCAACGACGTGCTCTTGGAAGCGCAACCGACCAAACAGTTCGTGACGCAAGAAGAGGTCGCCGCTTTCGTGGTCTTCCTGTGCTCCGACGGCGCCAAACAGGTCACCGGGGCGAACCTGTCGATCGACGGGGGTTGGACAGCGGGGTAAGCGTGGGCGCAACACGCAGCGCTTGAGCGGACGGCCGCCGAGCAGGGAAGGCCTTGATTTTTCGTCGTTCGGCGCGATGATACGGCGATGAACCACGATTTCGACCGTGTGCTGGCTCGCTATAATCAACGCGTCCGTGACGAGGCGGTGATCCAGCACGGCATGCCGTTTTCCGAAATTCACACCCGGCGCGATGAATTCCTGCTGCCGATCGGCGAAGACGTCGGCTGGTTTCTTCGCGCTCTGGTGATCGCCCGCCGCGCTAAAAGGATCGTCGAATTAGGCACGTCGTACGGCTATTCGACGCTGTTTTTGGCCGACGCCGCCAGGGTGACGGGCGGCGTAGTGCATACCCTCGATATCGCCGTTGATAAGCAAGCCTACGCCCGCGCGCAAATGGAGCAGGCCGGGCTGTGCGAGTTCGTGGCCTGGCGTCCCGGGGACGCGCTCAAATCCTTGCAAGCGATCAAGGGGCCGATTGATTTCGTGCTGATCGATCTGTGGAAGGATCTTTATATCCCGTGCCTGGAACTGCTGTTGCCCAAGATGTCCGACAACGGCGTAATCGCGGCGGACAACATGCTGTTTCCCGCTATTTCCCGGCCCGACGCCGATGCGTACCGGGCCGTCGTGCGCGACAAATCCGAATTGCAATCAATGCTGCTACCGATTGGTTCAGGCGTCGAACTGTCGTGCGTCTGGCGAAGCTGACGACGAAAGACCGCGCGGGCACGCCCGTCAGAACGTCACCTTGACCCGTGCGCCGATGGTCCGCGGACGCGCATAGGTCACGAAGTCGCCGGCCTGATAGATCGCATAATAGGTCGCCTTGGTAATGTCGGTCACCTTGACGCCGTTGGTCAAATTGTTGCCGAACACCCCCAGTTCATAGCGACCGATGTTGTAGGCGACCGACGCGTTGACGTTGTTCGACGCCGGGATCACGGCGAAGGAAGGATTGGCCACGGATTTTCCCGCGCCGTCCAACAGCAGGTTGAGCTTCCCATTCGCGTAATAAGTCGAAACCGGGTTGAAGGTGTTCTGCTCGTCGCCACGATATTGATAGCCGGCCTGAAGATGCAAAACACCTTGCGCCACGGGGCGGTCGTAGAACACCGAGACCGAGGCGATCCAGCGTGGGAAATACGGCGCCAGATCACCGTTGAAAGCGCCGGCGGTGAAAATGTCGCCGTTCGCTCGTGAGTCGTTGTAGGAGGCGTTGCCGCTGACGGTCAGTTGCGGGGTGACCCGAAGGATCGACGTCACCTCCACGCCGCGGCTTTTGATCTTGCCTTTGTTATCGGTGAAGAAATACGAGCAATTCAGGCCCAGCCGGGTTTGCACGTCGCTCCAATCGATCCAATAAGCGTCGGCGTTCAAGGTCATGCGCCCGCCGGCCAATTTGGCCTTTTCCCCGATCGAATAGCTCCACAACTTGTCGGGACCGAAGGTCAGCGGCGCCGCGGTATAGCCGTAGGAAGCCAGGTTCTGTTTGCACTGGCCGGCGATACCGGAATCGCCGATCGGCACCGGCTGGTTCGCCCCGCCATAACGAAAGCCCTTGGCGATTTCGGCGTAGACGGTGATATCGTCGTCGACGTGGTAAGCGACATTGAAACGCGGATTGAAACCGTGCGACGCCTGCGTGGCATATTGTGTAAGCGGAACATGGTTGGCCACGCCGTAAACGCCGCCCTCAAACAGAAAATAGTTTTCCTTAAAGTTGAAATACCGCACTCCGGCGGTCAAATCGAGTTTTTTGGTTACATGCCACGTGTCGTCCGTGAACAGGGCGATCTGGTGTTCCGTCATATTCTGTAAACCAGAAAATATGTCGTCCGCATTGAACGCACCGTCTACGGTCTTTGAATTGTAGAGACCGTCGACGGTATTAAATGGACCGAAAAACACGTTTTCGTAACTTAAGCGATCAAAGCCGGGTGTCGGAATATCTTGATAAAGATTGCGGCGCTGATGTTCATAAAACACCCCGACGGTCCACTTAATCGGTCCCTCGCCCTTCGACACTAACCGAACTTCCTGCATAAAGTTATGCACCTTGTTGGTGATCAGGAAATTTTCCGGCGGGATGGAGTTGGTGACCCTCTGGTCATAAGCGGTCGGCAGATTATACAGCGGGTAGGCCGTGGCGCTGGTGGGAAGGCCCAGATAATCCTGGAAGAAATAGCCGATCGTCGATTCGATGCTGGAGCGATAGCCAATCCGTCGCCAGGTATAAGAGGTCGAGGAAACCAAGTCCGCGAAACCCAGATCATACGATCCGTTCACCGCCAACATGTTGAAATCGTCGTGCGTCCCCTCCGGCGCGTTGGTCGACTTGGTGTACGGGGCCAAGCCCGAAAAACCGGTGTTCAAACCAAAGGCGTGGCTCCGCTCGTAGGTAAAACTGGCGTCGAGGGTCAGCTTGGCGTTGGGCGTCCAGCGCAACGCGACCCGCGCTTGGGTCGTCTGGTTGCGATTGGCGTCGGATTTGGCATAGCCGCCAATGTTGTCGATGTATCCGCCGTCTTGCGCCTGATAGACGGCGGCCCGCACCGCCAGCCTATCGGTTATCAGGGGAATGTTGATCGTGCCGCGCAGACTATAGCTGGCCGATCCATGTTCGGTTCCGGAGCCGGTGGCTTCAGCCGAGCCGAACATCGCCCGGCTGTTCGGCTTGGCGGTGATGAAGCGAATGGTTCCGGCCATGGAACCGGCGCCATAGAGCGTGCCCTGCGGTCCGCGCAGGATTTCCACCCGTTCCAGATCGAACACTTTCAAATCCGGGGTTTGGCCTTGAACGGAAATCGGCGTGTCGTCCAGATAGACCGCCACCAACGAGCGATCCGAAGTATCCGACAGAGCGTAGCCGCCGGTCGACAGACCGCGCATGTCGAACTTGTTTTGACCCGGCGCCGACTCGGTGATCGACAGGGAGGGGGAAAATTTGGTCAGGTCGAGTAGACTGCCTTGACCGTTCTTAGCAAGCTGATCGGTATTCACCGCCGAAATCGCCATGGCTAAACGTTGCAGCGATTCCGCGCCGGAGCGATTGGCGGTGACGATCACTTCTTGCACCTGACCGTTGTCCGACCGCGCCGCGGCGTCCGCGGCGTAAGCCGGGGCTTGCAGCAGGGCCAGCGCGCTCACGCTGCTTGCCAGAAGGGCGCCGCGCCCAACGTGCCGTAAACGGCTGGTTGCGTTGTTCATAAGCTGGAACCCTTGGGCACCATGCAGAAATTAGTATTGATACAACATGATGATCTTTGATATAGATTTATGAGATCCTAGAATCTCTTTAACTTAATTAGAAAGGCAGGCAAGCATTGGCTCATCGTGTTTCATTAACAAGAGATAAGAGATTTAGCTTGCTAGAAGTTCTATCACCGAGATCAAGCTGGAAACTGTGA
>JANXWN010000020.1 GCA_025351125.1 Caulobacteraceae bacterium
GATCGGTTCCACGGTGCTTTCCAACACATCTCGGAGAAGATCGACGAAATTTATAAGGCTCTGACGCGGTCTACTGATACCGACTATCGGATCCGCTTGAAGCGCGAACGCACCCTCACCCCGATCGGCCCTGGCGGCACGATGGCCGACATGATGGCTAAATTGGCTGACAAAAAGGTCTCCGAATTGCCCGTCGTCATCAAGGGCGACGTGCAAGGCTCAGTGGAAGCGATCGTCGGTTCGTTGGATAAGCTGGGCACCGACGAAGTCCGCGCCCGGGTCATCCTGTCGGGCGCCGGCGGCATCAACGAGAGCGACGTCATGCTGGCCAAGGGGGCGGGGGCGTCCATCCTCGGCTTCAACGTCCGCGCCTCCAAACAGGCGCGCCAACTGGCCGAGCACGAGGGCGTTGAGATCCGTTATTACGCGATCATCTACGACCTGCTGGACGATATCAAAGGCGTGCTTTCGGGCATGCTGGCGCCGATCCAGCGCGAAACCTTTCTGGGCGCGGCCGAAGTGCTGCAGGCCTTCGATATCTCCAAGGTCGGTCGCATCGCGGGCTGCCGCGTGCGCGAAGGCGTTGTTCGCCGTGGCGCCCGCGTACGGATTATCCGCCAGGACGTCGTCGTACTGGAACTGGGCACCTTGCAGACCCTCAAAAGGTTCAAGGACGAAGTCGCCGAAGTCATCTCCGGTCAGGAATGCGGCATGGCCTTCGCCGGCTTCCAAGACATTAAGGAAGGTGACTTTATCGAGTGCTTCACCGTGGAAGAGGTCAAGCGGTCGCTTTAATCTGGCGTTCCCCTGCCTTTTGGGGGGAATGGCGGCGAGGCCGAACGGTGGAGGCCGCGGCGGGCGCCTGGGCGGTATGGTAAAGGACTGACCGATGACCATAGCGCGCGGATCGTCGCCGATTTCTCTGTTTATCGCGACGCCGGCTTACAACAACCAGGTCTACGCCTCCTACGCGACCTGTCTGATGAAGTTCGTCTTGCAGGCGCACGAGTCGGGCATGCGCGTTTTTTATGCCCATACCTTGAGTTCCAGCCTCATCACCAAGGCTCGCAATCTCCTCGTGCGGCAATTTTTAGCGAGCGATTACAGCCATTTGCTGTTTATCGACGCGGACATGACGTTTCGGCCGCAGGACGTCATGCGCCTGGTCGATGCCGACAAAGACGTCATCGCGGCAATTTGCCCGCGCAAGGAGATCGACTGGGCCGCCGTCGCAGCGCATGCGCGCGCCTACCCCGGCGCGACGCCGGCCAGCTTGGCGCAGGCGGGCGCGAGCTATGGCACCTATGAGTTGCTGAGCAATGACGCTGTCATGCTGGGAGAGCCGGTGGAGGTGGCCGCCATCGGCACGGGAATCATGTTGATCAAGCGGGCGGCCTTTGAGCGCGTCCGGGCCGCGCCCGGTCATCATGCCGTCACCCGCGGCGCCGACGTCGGCGAAGAGATTTTTTTCGACACCGAATACGCCGACGGTCTGTACATTAGCGAGGATGTCGCCTTTTGCCGCCATTTCAGGGCTGCCGGCGGACGGGTTTGGGGCGCACCGTGGTTTCGCGTCGGCCATATCGGTAATCACGAATTTATGGGCGATTTGGCGGCCGGCGCGCCGAACGGGCCATGAGGCGTACCGCTACCCGACCCAAACAGTGACCGCGGCCGAGCGCGAACAGGGGCGTTGGCGTGACCTTGTCTCCCGGGCCTTGGCGCCACGCGCGGCGTTGGTTGTTCTGGGCGTATGGCTTAACGCCGCCGACGCCTTGGTCACCACGACCATCATGCCAAGCTTGGTCAGGGATTTGGGCGGCGCGGCCTATTACGGCTGGGCGGTCGCGCTTTATCTGACCGGTGGCATCCTAGCGGGCGCTAGCGCGGGACAATTGTCTCGGCGATTGGGGCTCAGATCGGCGATGATTTTGGCGGCTCTCGCCTATGCGGCGGGGTGCGCCTTGAGCGCCGTCGCGCCGTCGATCTATGTCTTCTTAATGGGCCGCGTTTTTCAAGGCGTCGGCGGCGGCTGGATCGTTGGATTTTGCTATGTCGCGATCAGCAAAGTATTCCCCGAACGTCTGTGGTCGCGCATGTTCGGGGTGCTGGCCGGGGTGTGGGGCGTCGCCAGCGTGATTGGCCCGGCGATCGGCGGCGCATTTGCCGACGGCGGTCAGTGGCGCGTCGCATTTTGGCTGTTCGCCGGTCAGGGCGCCTTGTTCGCGGGCGCGAGCGCCTGGCTGCTCTCGAATCTGACCGCCGACGACGCGCGGCGACCCTTGGCGTGGCGTACCTTGGGGACGCTGGCCGCCGCCATCGTCGTCATCGCCGCCGCCGATGTCGCTCCCGGCATGATCGCCCCGGCCGCGCTCTTGGTTTTGGGCGTCGTCCTGCTCGCCCTGGCGGCGCGGATCAATCGACAACCGGGCGAGCGGCTGCTTCCCGCCAATGCCGCGCGCCCGACCACCGTCGCCGGAGCCGGTTATGCGATGATCTTCGCCATGGAAGTCGCCACCGTGGTGTTCAACGTCTATGAGGCCGCGATCCTGCAGACGGTCTATCGGGTCACGCCGCTGATCGCCGGCTATGTCGTCTGCACGATCGCCGTCGGCTGGACGGCGGCGGCTTTCGTGGTCGCCGGACAACCGCGGCGGCGGCATGGCGGATTTATTCGGGCGGGTGGCGGCGCCATCACGCTCGGAGTCGTCTTGCTCGCCCTGACCCTGGCCCGCGCGCCCTTGATCTGGCCGATCATCGCCGGCGCCCTGGTCGGTGTGGGTTTTGGCCTGTGCTGGTCGCTCATTACCCAGCGGATTTTGGGCGCTTTGAGCGCCGACGACCAAGCGATCGGCGCCGGCGCGGTGCCGACGACTCAGCTGATTGGCGGCGCCGTGGGCGCGGCGGCCGCCGGCGCGGTCGCCAATCTACTGCGTCTACCGCAAGACTTCAGCGTCGCCCACGTTCGGGCCGTTACGCCCTGGCTGTTCGGGGTTTTCATTCCCGTCGCCTGTCTGGGTTGGCTCGCCGCCCTGCGTTTGGCGCGAGGTGAGGCGCGCGAACAGGTCGCGGGTCGAGGCGATGACGGCGTCTAGATTGGTGTCGTTCGGGTCAAACCTCCGGCGGCACGCCGTGCGCCGCCAGCGCGGGTGTCAGGTGCAGCAGCAACGACGGACGCTCCGCGTATTCTCGGCCCTTCAAGCCGACCGCTACATGACTGAAAATATCGGCGCGGTCGGCCGCCGACGACCGCTCGGCCGGCGTCAGGCGATCCAAATCGTCGACCGACCGCGCAAGCGGCGCGGTCGGGTTGGCCCCATACGCCTGCAACGCGTTGGCTTGGATGCGCTGTCCCGCCACCGCGCGTCCGACCTGGAAAGCGTTGTTATAGTCGCCGACGTAATCCTTCGGCGTGCCCAGCGCGGACCAATCGATATTGACGCCGTCGGTCATGGTTAGATGCCTCCAATGGTTTGGCCGCCCGCGAAGGCGTTGACCCCAGCGCCCAGATTGGGATCGACCGAGGGCAGGCTAAAGGCGTTTGCGCCGACGTTGCCGTAACTCGATCCGCCGCGAAAATTGCCAAAGGCGTTGACCGCTTGGCCGATCAGATTGTTAGTCTGCGCCGCGCCGACCAAGCCCGCCGTGCCACTGGCGCTCGCCGCGCTGCGATCAGCGGGTCGGGAAACTCAATCGGGTCGGTGATCGCCACGTAATCGGCTTCCAATATCCAATTGCCGGTATCGGCGCGAAACCAAAACCGCGCGCTCTGGCCGTTGACGTTCATCACATAGGCCGTCGTCACGCCGTTGATCAGCTGGCCGTTGCCCAAAACCGAGCAGGGATAGGTCAAAAATGAAAATCCCGCGTCCGCCACCCCAAAGCGCGAGCCCGCGCGGGGCGTAGCGGGGGCGCTGAGGGCGAAGGCGGCCGCCACGTTGACTTGATACAACCCGCCGCGCTCCGCCTGCCCTGACGCGCCGGTGACCGATTGCGGCGATAAGCGCGGGCCGATCAAGGTGCCGAACATCGCCCGCTTCATGGTGTTGAGCGCCAACAGATAATCGGTCGCCTCGTCCGCGTTCGGATCAGCCCCGCTGGCCAGAGCGCCCTGCATCCGCATGGCCCGTTTGATCACGTCGCGAACAAGAAGGGACATGGTGAACTCCGGTGTTCATGGGGCCGCGAAATCTTTGCGCCAGAGCCTTCACAGCCTAAGCACTGGCCGGGCTGGCGATGTTGCCCACGGTGAGGGCGCCGGAATTGAGCATGAAATTATTGAGCAGGCAGATCGCCGTGCCCGTCATGCTGTAGTTGCCGGCGGTATTGTTGATGAATTGGCCGCCGCTCAGGAAAACCGACGATCCGCCCGCACTGCCGACTGCGGCGACCAAGCCTCGCCCGGTGTTGTTGATGCTCTGCACGGTAAATATCATGCAGTTTGAGCAAGCGGCGGTGATGTTGACGCCGTTGCCGGTCCATTGCTCACAAGTGATGCTCGAAATGTTGATGTTGGAGCAGCCCGCGTTGATTTGCAGCCCATCGATGTTCGCCGGTGGCGAAACGGTAGTCGCGCCCCCGATCAGATTGACGTGCGCGCCGGTGACCACACTGGTTGTGCCTAAAATAATCCCCACGCCTTGGTTGTTCGAACATTCGAAGTCGCCAAAATCAACGTCGAGGCAGCCGGTGAATTGCAGCGCCGTCCCGCCAACGCTGTCAACATAGGCTTTGCACCAGACGGCGGCGGCATTGACGAAGGCAACGCCTTTCTGGCTCGGTGTCGCGCCCGATCCGGCGGTTCCACCCACGACACAATCGACGAAATAGCCCCCCGCGCTCG
>JANXWN010000026.1 GCA_025351125.1 Caulobacteraceae bacterium
GTGAAGCGGCTCGCGGCCGTCGCCCCGCCGGTTGTTTTAATGGTTGGCCTGTTGGCGGTTTGGGAAGTGGCGTGCCGGATCAATCACACACCAGCCTACCTCCTACCGCCGCCGTCGGCGATCGCAATGGCTCTAACGGAAAACGCCGTCATCCTGGCCTTGTCCGGATGGCGCACCCTGGCCATGGCGCTGGACGCGCTGGCGGCCTCCATCGTATTCGGCGGCGGCTTAGCTCTGCTCCTTTCGTTGAGCCGCACCCTGGATCAAGCGGTGCGACCTCTGGCCACGGCCCTGCAAGTTACGCCGGTGGTAGCTATCGCGCCGCTGGTGGTGATCTGGATGGGCGTTGATCATCCCGACCGGGCGATCATTGTTTTGGCGGCCATCGTGGCATTCTTTCCAATTTTCTCAGGGACGGCGCGGGGCCTCGCCTCCGCCGAGCCGGATTTGGAGCGCCTGTTCGATCTCTATGGCGCGACGCGTTTGCAACGCCTGACCCGCCTGCGCCTCCCGGCGGCCCTGCCGTTCATCATCGAGGGTGCGAAGGTTGCTTCGGGGCTCGCTATTATCGGCGCCGTTGTGGCTGAATTTGTCGCCGGCTCCGGCGGCGCTCAGGGTTTGGCATGGCGCATCCTCGAAGCCGGAAACCGCCTGCAAACCGCCAAAATGTTCGCCGCCATCGTCGCCCTGGCCATCATGGCGGCGGGCGTGCATTGGGTGTTTCAGGGCCTCGAACAACGGGGACTGAAGTGGTGGCGGGGGCGGTAGGGTGAATGGGCGCTAGGTCAACATTGGCGGCAGGTCAGGGTCGGCCTTGGCCATCGCACGTTGATAGGCTGACCGCGCGCCGATGCGTTGCAGATAGGTCCTGATGTTGGGGTAGGGGGTCAAATCCCGCGGGGCGAAGGCGCGCATGGTGGTCAGGGGAAAGACCATGATGATGTCGGCCGCCGTGAACGCGTCGCCGGCGAAATAAGCAGCCTCGCCCAGGCGCTTTTCGACCATGGCGTGGGCCGTGTCGCTTCGCGCCTTGAGGGCCTGTACCGCGTCGCCGCTGACGCCGAGAATTCCGACCACGAGATCAACCATGCCGGCGGGCATGAACGAGCCGTTGGCGAAGTGAAACCAAAACAGGTAATCGGGGTAATTGGGTTTGTCCGCGGCGACAGCCAGGGCGCCCTTGCCGTACTTGGTGATGATATACTCCATGATCGCTCCGGTTTCGCCGAGCGTCAGAGCGCCGTCGGTAATCACTGGCGCGGTGCCGAAGGGGCTTAGAGCCTTGTAGGCCGCCGGGGCCATGCGCGTGACCGGATCGCGGTCATATTTCACGAAAGCGTAGGGGATCGCGAGTTCTTCGCACAGCCAGACGATCCGGTCCGATTGCGATACGCCGAGATGGTGGACGGTGAGCATGGCGGGCTTCCTCTCGAACTATAGCCTGGAAAGATAGACTACGAACCGGACCTAACGGCAATCAAATCAGTTTTGATCCGGCGTGAATACCGCGGAAAGCTGCGCCGCGCTAATGACCCGATGGTGTCCCGGCGCCAAGTCCTGGGGCAAGTCCAATGCCCCGATCCGATCGCGGTGCAGGGCTGTCACATGATTACCGACGGCGGCGAACATGCGGCGCACCTGATGATAGCGGCCTTCGGTGATGGTCAGGAAGGCGGTGGTATCGGATAACGGCTCGAGATTTGCGGGAGCGAGGGGATTGGATTCACCCTCAAGGACGAGGGTTCCGGCGACGAACAAGGCCGCCTCGGTTCCCGCCAAAGGGCGATCCACGGTGACGCGGTAGCGTTTGGGCACATGATGGCGCGGCGATATGACCCTGTGCAACAGGCCCCCGTCGTCGGTGATCAGCAACAGGCCCGTGGTTTCGGCGTCCAAACGACCAATCGTGGACAGTACCGGGTCGCGCGCCCGCCAGCGCTCCGGCAAAAGTTCATACAGGCTGCGTCCGATTTCGCGATGCGAACACACCACGCCCAGCGGCTTGTGCAGGATCAAGGTCAGCGGAGCCGGCGGATCGAGCGGCGCGCCGCGCACGGTCATGCGCGTTGCTAGGTCGGCGACCACCGCCAACCTTTGGCCGATATCGCGCAGGGTTTTTCCGTCCAGCACGACTTTGCCGGCGCCGATCAAACCCTGAACCTCGCGCCGCGTGCCGTACCCCAGGTTGGCCAGCAGACGATCCAGCCGCGCCGTTGGCGCCTTGCTCATCGACGCGCCTCGAACAGCTTGAACCCGTTGGCGCGAGCGAGAGGCGTCACGGTGGCGAAGTGTTGCGCCAGGCTCGCCTCATAGGGCAGCGCTATATTCGCGACCAACCAGCAGGCCCCGCCGCGCCTGAGCATGGCTGCGGCTGACGCGATAAAGGCCTGCCCCAAAAAGCGATCTTCGTCGCCGCCCTGGTGAAAAGGCGGATTCGTGATGACAAAATCCAGATCGGTCAGACCCGGCGCCGGCTGACGCAGGTCGTGTTGGAGAAAGCTCGCGCGGGGATCGTCGATGTTCCGGCGCGCCAAATCGACGGCCCGCCGGTCGAGGTCGATCAACGTCAAGGCCGTGACGTCGGAAGAAGCCAGCACCGCGCGAGCCAAGACGCCTGACCCGCAACCCAAATCCGCCCCGCGTCCCGCGAGCGCGGGCGCCGCGTCCAGCAACAACGCGCTGCCGGAATCAATCCGGTCCCACGCGAACAGACCCGGCTGCGACCAAAGGTTTAGACTGTCGACGAGGCGCGGCTCGCCGTCAGCAATGGCGTCGGCCAGACCGACCGGAGCATCCGGACGGCGCAGTGCGCATACCCGGTGATGCCGTCGCGCCGTTTCATTCACGGTGCCGCCGAACATTTCCAATTCCTTACGAAGCCGCGACCCGCCCTTATCCTTGACGGCGAGAACCACCAGGTTCCCGCCGGGGGTCAAGGTCCGCAGACCGTGTGCGAGGGTATAACGACGCTCCAGCGTCCCTGGCGGCGCGGCGACGACGAGGCGGTTCAAACTCCCGTCGGGAAGCGACTCGATGGCGACCCCATGCAAGCTGAAGGGGGAGAGCTGGACTGCGCCGTGCCCAACCGGCGCGAGTTCGGGCCAGGGGGCGCCGTAAACGGCTTCACTTCCTAAAAAAGGGAAGGAGAAAGCGGCGCTCGAGGTCACCCGCGCTCCTTGGTTCGCTCGAACGCCACCTTAGCAAACCGTTCCGACAAATAGCCGATTTCCCACGCGGATTTGGCGAGAAACACTGCTTGACCGTCGATATCTTCGGCCATGGCGCTGCGGTGTTTCGAGATGAAGTCCTCCACGTCGACCTTGTCGCCTACCAACCAACGCGCTTCCGCATAGGGGGCGGACTCGAAAACGACGTCGAGAGCGTATTCACCGCTCAAGCGATCGGCCATGACTTCAAACTGCAACGGCCCGACCGCGCCGACGATGAAATCGGCCCCCAGGGCCGGTCGAAACAATTGCGTCACCCCTTCCTCCGCCAAGCCTTCCAGGGCTTTTTTCAGGTGTTTGGCTTTCAGCGGATCCTTAACGCGTACCCGTTGCAGGATTTCCGGCGCGAAATTGGGCAGGCCCGCGAAGCGCAATGTTCCCGACTCCGACAAACTGTCGCCGACCCGCAAGACGCCATGATTGGGAATGCCGATGACGTCTCCAGCGTAGGCTTCCTCCGCCAATTCCCGATCCGATGCGAAGAACATAATTGGCGCGTTGACGCTCATCTGCCGCCCGGTGTTCTGCACCTTCAATTTCATCCCACGATGAAAACGTCCCGACGTGACGCGGACAAACGCAATTCGGTCGCGATGGTTAGGATCCATGTTGGCTTGAATTTTGAACACAAAACCCGAAACTTCGTCGTCGCCCGGCGCGGCATGGGTCTCAGCGCCCCCGCGTTTGGCCTTAACCATCCCCGGCGGTGGGGCGTAGGCGCCGAGGGTCTCCAAAAGTTGATTGACCCCAAAATGCCGCAGCGCCGAGCCGAACAGCACCGGCGTCATATGTCCTTCGAGAAAACTTTGCGGATCAAACGGTTTGGATGCCTCCTGCACCAACATGCCCCCCTCGGCGGCCTCCTCGCGTTCTTCGGGATCGAGCAGCACGTCCATGGCGTTTGACCGTAAGGCGACCGCGGCGGGGTGGTCCGCCGCGTGCCTTTGAAACGGCAGGAATTTATCATGCCGCAAATCGATCATTCCCTTAAATCTATTGCCGGAACCCGCTGGCCAAAAAAGCGGCGCCGGATCTAAGGCTAGCTTCGAGGCAATCTCGTCCAACAGGGCGAAGGGGTCTAAAGCCTCGCGGTCCATCTTATTAATAAAGGTGATGATCGGGATGTCGCGCAAACGACAAACCTCAAACAATTTCAAAGTCTGCGGCTCGATACCTTTAGCGGCGTCCAATACCATCACCGCGGCGTCGGCGGCTGTTAACGTCCGATAGGTGTCTTCGGAAAAGTCTTCGTGGCCTGGGGTGTCGAGCAGGTTGAACATCAGGCCGGCGTGATCAAAGGTCATGGCGCTGGCCGAAACGGAAATGCCGCGTTCCCGCTCGATCTTCATCCAATCGGAGCGCGTGCGCCTTTGCTCCCCGCGGGCGCGCACCGCGCCGGCGGCCCTGATCGCGCCGCCGGCAAGCAAAAGGTTTTCGGTCAGGGTCGTTTTGCCGGCGTCGGGGTGGCTAATGATAGCAAAGGTGCGCCGGCGGGCGGCTTCGGCGGCGGGGGAGGAAGGCGACATGCGCGGGCGATAGCGTGCGCGGTCCCGCAAGGCAAACACAGTTGCCGCAAAGTCATAGCGCCGCGGGCGCCCGTGCTCCATATGTTCCACCAATGGATTCGTATGACGACACCCCGCTAGGCGTCCGCCCCGCACAGCGCATTTCCGATCTCGCCCGCGTGGACCGGAAAGAGGATCCGCTGGCCGGTCTAAACCTTGAACAACGCATCGCCGTTGAGGCGACGGAGGGGCCTGTCTTGGTGCTGGCCGGAGCGGGAACCGGCAAGACGCGAGTTCTGACGACCCGCCTCGCACACGTTCTGAACACCGGAAAAGCCAAGCCTTGGGAGCTGTTGGCGGTCACCTTTACCAACAAGGCGGCGCGAGAAATGCGTCACCGTATCGGCGAGATGATCGGCCCCGGCGCCGAAGGGTTGCGTTGGCTCGGAACTTTTCATTCCGTCGCAGCGCAAATCTTGCGCCGTCACGCGGAATTGGTGGGACTAAAATCGAATTATACCATCATCGATGTCGACGATCAGGAACGGCTGATCAAGCAGCTGATTGTCGCCGAGAACATCGATGTAAAACGGTGGACGCCCAAACATTTTTTAGGATTAGTCGATCAGTGGAAAAACCGCGGCTGGACGCCCGCCAAGCTGCCGCCTGCCGAGGGGGCACATTTTGCCAATAATCGCGGCGCTGCGCTATATGCGATGTATCAAGATCGGTTGCGCATCCTCAATGCCTGTGATTTTGGCGATCTTCTGCTGCACAATTTGACGGTTTTCACGACGCACCCTGACGTTCTAGCCGATTACCATCAGCGGTTCCGCTACATATTGGTGGACGAATATCAGGATACGAATGTCGCCCAATACCTCTGGCTGAGACTGCTGGCGCAGAGCCGCCGTAATTTGTGTTGCGTGGGCGACGACGATCAATCGATCTACGGTTGGCGCGGCGCGGAGGTCGATAACATCCTGCGCTTCGAGCGTGATTTTCCGGGCGCCAAGGTCGTGCGGCTGGAACGCAATTACCGCTCAACCCAACATATCTTGGCCGCCGCCTCCGGATTGATTGCAGCCAACCGTGATCGCTTAGGCAAAACGTTGTGGACGGAGGCCGCCGGCGGACAGAAGGTGCAAGTACGCGGCGTCTGGGACGGTGAAGCCGAATCGCGGCTTGTCGCCGAAGACCTCACGCGCTGGCGTAAAGGGCGCCGCTACGGGGAGGCGGCCATCCTGGTGCGGGCGTCGTTCCAAATGCGGGCGTTTGAAGAGCGGTTCGTGCTTGAGCAAATTCCCTATACCGTGGTTGGCGGGCCGAGGTTTTTCGAACGGGCGGAAATTCGCGACACGCACGCCTATTTGCGTTTGCTGCAATCACCCGATGACGATCTGGCGTTCCAAAGGATCGTCAATTTGCCTCGCCGGGGGATCGGCGACGCCACGGTGCAAAAACTGCTGGTTTTGGCGCGCAATCGCGGAATTTCGGCCGGCGCGGCGGCGTATGATTTGGTGCGCACCGATGAATTACCCGCCCGCGCTCGGACCGCTCTAGGCACGTTCCTTCGGGATATGGAACGTTGGCGGTCTCAACTCGGCGCATTGCCGCACGCCAGGCTGACCGAAACTATTCTTGAAGAAAGCGGCTATGTCGCGGCCCTCCAACTGGATAAGGTACCGACCAGCCAGACGCGATTGGAAAACTTAAAGGAACTGGTTCAATCTATGGCCGCGTTTGACACGTTGGAGGGATATCTCGAACATGTATCGCTCGTGATGGACATCGATCGCGGCGCGGGCGACGACGCCGTTACAATCATGACCTTGCACGCCGCGAAAGGCCTGGAGTTTCCACTAATTTTTCTGCCGGGGTGGGAAGAAGGCGTTTTTCCGAGCCAACGCAGCATGGACGAAAACGGTGAGCGCGGGTTGGAAGAGGAACGACGACTGGCTTACGTGGGCCTAACGCGCGCCCGCGAAGAGGTCAGAATATCGTTCGTGGCCAACAGGCAGGTTTACGGACGTTGGACCAGCCAGTTGCCCAGTCGTTTCGTCGATGAGTTGCCGATTCCGCATGTCGAAGCAGTG
>JANXWN010000108.1 GCA_025351125.1 Caulobacteraceae bacterium
CGCGGCGATGCGCGGGCGCTGAGATTGGAGCCGACGTTCGGCCCGTTCGCCGCGCCGGCCGACGCGTCGCCGGAAAGTCTGACCGCCCTCGTCGCTTTGTTGGGCGACACGCCCGGCGACACCGTCGCCCTGGTGGACACCCTCGCATTCAACTTGCCGTCCGGCGTGACGGCGGCGCGGGGCGGCGTTTTGCGACAAATGACGGTGACTTCGCTCAAGCCCCCCGACCACCGGTTGGATATTGTCCCTCTGACGGAGGCCGACGCGCAGGCGATTTACGATTTGGCAATCCTGACCGAACCGGGTCCTTTCGCGGCGCGCACCCACCAATTGGGCGATTTTCTGGGGGTTAAAGTCGCCGGGCGGCTGGCGGCGATGACCGGCGAGCGGCTGAAGCCCGCCGGCTTCACCGAGGTCAGCGCCGTCTGCACCCATCCCGATCATCGTGGCCGCGGCTATGCCGCCGCACTGACTCACGCGGTTGCGGCGCGCATCGTCGCGCGCGGCGAAACGCCCTTCCTGCACGTCTATCCGCACACACCGGCGCCATCGCGGTTTATGAAAAGCTGGGATTTACCTTGCGACGGGAAATAACCCTGACAGCGCTATCGCGCCTGTAAGTCGGGGGGCGGCCGAAGGTGTCGGTTTCGCGCCGTGAAATTTTCCGCTTGCGCGGTTACGGTGTTCTATATAACTACATCACTATCACACATATGATGGGACGCCGCCGAATGCTCGGTGACGTCTCGCCGAGGACCGTTTGGCGCCGACGATGGATCAAGACTGGAACGACGATCGACCGATTTATCGCCAGATTCGGGAGCGGGTCGTCGCGATGATTTTGGACGGGCTGCTGAAGGCTGGGGACCCGCTGCCGTCGGTCCGCGTTGTGGCCGCCGACACGCGGGTCAACCCGCTGACGGTGCTGAAGGCCTACAGCAACTCGCGGACGAACAGCTGATCGAGAAGCGGCGAGGCCTGGGCATGTTCGTCAACGCCCAAGCCCGCGAGCGGTTATTACACGACGAGCGCGAGAGGTTTCTCAGCGAAACTTGGCCGCCGATTCACGCGACTATTCAACGTTTGGGCCTCGCCGACGACCTATTGGGCGGCGACGGCAAAGCAGGAAAGGTTTGAAGCGATGGCGTGCATAGAAGCGCGTGATCTTCGTAAGGCTTTCGGCGCCACCGTAGCCTTGGGCGGGGTCAATCTGTCGGTGGGAGAGGGGCGTATTCTGGGCCTCATCGGCCCCAACGGAGCCGGCAAGAGCACCGCGCTCCAGGCGATTCTGGGCCTCACGTCCTACCAGGGCGAGCTTAAGGTGCTCGGTCGCGACCCGTGGACGGCGCGCGACGCGCTCATGGCCGAGGTCTGTTTCATCGCCGATGTCGCTGTTCTACCGCGATGGATGAAGGTGTGGCAGGCGCTCGACTACATGGCCGGCGTGCATCGAAGATTTGACCGGCAAGCGGCGGAAGGTTTTCTGGCCAAGACGGCGGTCAAGCGCACCAGCCGAGTGCGCGAGCTTTCGAAAGGCATGGTGACGCAATTGCATTTGGCGTTGGTGATGGCCGTCGACGCCAAATTGCTGGTGCTCGACGAGCCGACCCTCGGCCTGGACCTGCTGTTCCGCAAACAGTTCTACGACACCCTGCTCAACGATTATTTCGACCACAGCCGCACCATCGTGGTGACAACCCATCAGGTGGAGGAAATCCAACACATTCTCACCGACGTTGTGTTCCTCAACCGCGGCCGGGTCGTGCTCGACGGCAGCATGGGGGACGTCGAAGCCCGATTCCGCGAAGTCCTCGTGGGCCCCGACGCCGTGGCGACGGCGCGCGCGCTCAATCCGATCCACGAGCGCCGGATGTTCGATCGCAACATCTTTATTTTTGACGGGACCCCACGCGATCGTCTCGCCGCTTTGGGCGAGGTGAGAACGCCAAGCTTGGCGGACTTGTTCGTGGCGATGATGAACGACGCGACGCCGCGCGGTCGGGAGACGGCGACATGACCCGCGACACCACCGTGACCGCCGCTCGCGCGGTCGCTCGCTCGTTTTACTGGTCGGTCCGCCGCGAATTGTGGGAGCATCGCGCGATAACCATCGCGCCGACGGGGATCGCCGCTCTGGCCGTGGTCGGTTTTCTTTTGGGCGCCGGGCGCTTGACCAACGTGGTGAGGGCCCTCGCCAAGCCCGCCGGCGCGGGCGGCGGAGAGGCGCTGATGAACCCCTACGCCTTCGTCGGCGTCGCGGTGATCGCGACCGGCGTGTTCGTCGCGCTGTTCTACGCCGTCGGCGCGCTTTACGGCGAACGCCGCGACCGCAGCCTGCTGTTTTGGAAATCCTTGCCGGTATCGGACCTGACCACCGTGCTGGCCAAGGCGGCCATTCCTATCGTCGTCGTGCCGGCGCTGACCTTTGTCCTGCTGGTCGTCGCCGATGTCATGATGCTGGGAATCGCCACCGTCGCGGTCGTCGCCGCCGGTCTCGATCCACGACTGCTGTGGGCGCATATGTCGCCCGGGTTCATGTGGCTGGTGATGGCCTATGGCCTCCCCTACGTGGCGCTGTCCTACGCGCCGATCTATGCATGGCTGATCCTGGTGTCGGCCTGGGCGCGACGGGGGCCGTTTTTGTGGGCGCTCGGGGTCCCGTTGGCAATCTGCCTCGTCGAGCGTCTGGCGCTTGGTACATCGCATTTCGGATCGATGTTGATCGGCGCTTTCACCGACGGCATTGGCGAAGCGTTCAGCGTCAACGGAGCGGGCGAGGCCCCGATCCATTCGGTGGCCGATATCGATCTGTTTCGACTCGCCGCAAATCCGCATCTGTGGATCGGGCTGGTCGTCGGCGCCGCCTTCCTCGGCGCCGCCGTCCGTCTGCGACGCTCGGCCGAGCCGATTTGATTTCACCCCTTTTGTCAAGAAAAGACCCGCCATGATTCTTGAGGCTCCCTCTGGCGCCCCGCCCGTCGTTCCCCTCGCGGTGGCCGCTATCCTCTACAGTCACATGGGCGGCAGCATCGTCGGCATGGCGTCGGGCGGCGTGGCGATGATGGCGCGCAAGGGCGAGCGCGTGCATCGTTGGGCGGGGCATGTATTTTTCGTCGCCATGCTGGCCATGGCGGGGATCGGCGCCGCCGTCGCGCCGTTCCTGTCCGATGGTCAGGGTCCCAATACCCTCGCCGGCTTTTTCACCGTCTATCTGGTGCTGACCGGCTGGGTCACGGTTCGACGTCCGCCCGGCGCGCTTGGCCGCTTCGAGATCGCGGCCGCCGTCGCCGCTTTGGGGATCGCGATGATGTCCGTGGCCCTCGCTCTGGGCTGGATCAGCACCCCCAGTGACGCGAACGGTCCGCCCGACCAGATCTTCCTCGTCTTCGCGGTCATCGCCGCGCTCGCCGCCGCTTGCGACCTACGCGTGATCCGGCGCGGCGGCCTGAGCGGCGTTCCGCGCATCACCCGCCACCTTTGGCGCATGGCCCTGGCGCTGATCATCGCCGCCGGCTCATTCGCGGCCCAGCCCAGAGCGATACCGGACTTTTTGAAGGGGACCATGATCCCCAACCTGCCGATGCTCGCCGCGTTCATAGGCTTGATCTACTGGCTGATCCGCATCCGATTTCCGGGTGCGCTGAAGCCGCGAGCGCGCGGTGACCATCAACGGCGACCGACGGTTGCGATAAACCGCGCGACCACCGCGATTGCTCAGCACGCTTCCGTCTTGGCCGACCGGTAGTTTCGGCCATCCATTTTGGCGACGACCTAATTTTGTTCAATCGGCCGCTTGCGCATCAGCAGCGATAGGGCAAACCCGACCGTGAGGGTAACCAACAGCACGAGCACGACGGTGTCGCCCGCTGGCGCGCCGGAGGACACGATGGGATCGACGCGCGCCAGTATCATTCCCCCGACCGGCCGGGTGATCAGCAGAAGATACATCAGCGGAATCATCGCGCGATAGCGAAGCAAAATGACGGCGGCCTGCAGCCCGAGCAACAGGCGCGACAACCCTAACAGCGCGAACAGGGACACCACCGCTTGCGCGCCCCCGCCGCCGTAGCGGTCCAGCGGAATACCATCAGCGGAGGTGGCCACAAAGCGCCTGTTGATCATCGAATTGCCGCCGATCACCAACTCCGCCATGGTGATCGACACCAACAGCCAAATCGCTAGCGGGTGGCCGCGAAAAGCGTTGTCGATGTGTTTGGGGAAGAGGCGGCTGAACAGTGACAAATCCTTCACCGCGCGGCCGGCCGGATGAACTTGACCAGCACCCGTTGGCCGATCAAAAACGGCGCCGCGTCGGCATCGACCACCACTTCGACGACGCGCTCGTCGGTGCGCTCCGACGGGTCGTCCGACTGCAGTTTGCGGGCCCCGAAAACGGCGGCCCGCCGCAACACTTTGCCGGGGTAGGTTTTGGATTGGTCGGCTTCGGGGGTCAGGCTGACCGCTTGACCGATGGCCACCGAGGGCAAGGCCGACTCAGTGACCTCGGCGCGGACGATGCGGGCGCCGGCCGGCTCTAGATCAAACATCGGGGTAACGTTGAGCGTGGAGGCGCCAACGCCGGGATTGGCGTAGCGACGCACGATCACCCCGTCGAGCGGCGCGCGAATTACCGTTTGCTCCAGGCGATAGCGCGCTTCGTTCAGTTGGGTCTGCGCCACGCCGATCGCCGCCCGTTCGCTCGCCAAATTGGCCTGAGCGGTGGAGATGGCGTCGGCGGCCTGATCGACCTGCTGGCCGGAAACCACGCCCGCGAGTTTGGCCAGACGGCCACG
>JANXWN010000260.1 GCA_025351125.1 Caulobacteraceae bacterium
CATGGTGCGGACGACGCATTTCGCCGGTGTCCTTGTCCTCGACAAAGCTGTTGGGCGCGAGGGCATGGTGCGAACGGCGCATATTGCGGCGCGACGGCGAGACTTTGCGTTTAGGGACGGCCATGGCGGGTAAGTTCTAACGTCTTGGAATTTAAGGAGCGGCGTCTATGGCGCAAAAGCCCCGACTCTTCAAGCCTCGCTCTTCAAGGTCCCGCGCAATCGTTTCGGCGCGACGGTGGTCCAGGCCAGCGTGACAAGGGTGGAGAGCAAGGCGTCGTCCGCCGAGGCGTAATCGACATGGGTCCAGCCCTTTCGACCCCAATAGCCGTCGACGGCGGTGACGATCGACGTATAGCCATCGCAGAGGTTGCGTTGATCTTCCGGGTCCAATTTGACCGTAAGGCGTGCCGAATTGCGGTTAAAAACACAAAATAATTTACCACCGACGGCGGCGGCGGGCTTGCCATGATCGTCGGCGTCGACCGCCGACGGCAGGGCCAAAACGAGGGTGCGGACCGTATCGAAATCGGCCATGTGAGGACCTGCTGCTGTGAACGACGTGAACGCCAAAAACGCAGCTAACACCGGCGGCGCCGTTGGCCGTCCGTCTCAGTCGACTGACAAACTGGAAAACATTTTTTAAACGAGCCGGCTTTGCTCCACGGCCGCGGCGATGAAGCTGGCGAACAGGGGGTGCGGCGCGAAGGGGCGGCTTTTCAGTTCGGGGTGGAATTGCACCCCGATGAACCAGGGATGATCGGTGCGTTCGACGATTTCCGGGAGCAGGCCGTCGGGCGAGACGCCCGTCATGATCAGGCCCGCGCTTTCGAATGCTTCGCGATAGCCGATATTGACCTCGTAGCGGTGGCGGTGGCGCTCGCTGACCGTGGTATCGCCATAGATTTGCGCGATCTTGGAGCCCGGGACGAGACGCGCCTCGTAGGCGCCCAGGCGCATGGTGCCGCCCAGATCGTCGCTCTCGCTGCGCAGCTCGCGGCGATTGCCTTGCGTCCATTCGGTCATCAAGCCGACGACCGGTTCCGGGGTCGGGCCAAACTCGGTGGACGAGGCCGCGTTGACGCCGGCGACATTGCGCACGGCTTCAATCACCGCCATCTGCATTCCAAAGCACACGCCGAAGTATGGCACCTGCCGCATGCGGGCAAATTGCGCGGCGCGAATCTTGCCCTCGGAACCACGTTCGCCAAAGCCGCCGGGCACCAATATGCCGTGCACGCCCTCCAGACGCGCCGCCGCAGCCCCGTCGTCGCCCTCGAAGGCTTCGCTTTCGACCCAATCGAAATTGACTTTGACCTTATTGGCCATTCCGCCATGAATCAGCGCTTCTATCAATGATTTATAGGCATCTTTTAAGACAGTGTATTTACCGACGATGGCGATGGTGACATCGCCATCGGGGTGAATGGCGCGGTCCGACACCTCCCGCCAACGAGTCAAATCCGGCGCCGGCGCATCGTGCAGGCCGAACACGTCCAAAACCTCGGCGTCCAGTCCTTGGGCATGGTAGTCCAACGGCACCGAATAGATCGTCCCGGCGTCCATGGCCTCGATCACCGCCGAAGCGCGCACATTGCAAAACAGCCCGATCTTGCGCTTTTCGTCCGCCGGAATCGATTGTTCACAGCGACATAACAAGATGTCCGGCTGGATGCCGATCGAGCGCAATTCCTTGACCGAGTGTTGTGTCGGCTTGGTCTTCATTTCACCTGCCGTCTTGATGAACGGCAAAAGGGTCAGGTGCACGAAACAGGCGTGGCCGCGCGGCAGTTGTTGGCCCAATTGCCGAATGGCTTCGAAGAACGGTAGGCCTTCGATATCGCCGACCGTGCCGCCTATTTCCACCAATACGAAATCGACTCCCTCACCCGGGTCGGCCAGGACGAACTGTTTGATTTCGTCGGTGACGTGCGGAATGACTTGAACCGTCGCGCCGAGGTAATCGCCACGGCGCTCCTTCTCGATGATGGTTTTATAAATCTGGCCGGTGGTGATGTTGTCGGCTCGCGTGGCGGAGACGCCGGTAAACCGCTCATAGTGGCCAAGATCAAGATCGGTCTCGGCGCCGTCGTCGGTGACGAACACCTCGCCGTGTTGATACGGACTCATCGTACCAGGATCGACATTCAAATAGGGATCGAGCTTGCGCAGGCGGACCTTGTAGCCGCGCGCCTGCAACAACGCGCCGAGCGCCGCGGAGGCGAGACCTTTTCCCAAAGAGGAGACCACGCCGCCGGTGATGAAAATATACCGGGCCATGGGAGGTCAGACTAACACCGATTCGCCAGCGGGGTCCCGGCGAATCGCATCGTTGGCGTAGAAAGCCTAACGCGCGGGCGGCCCGGTGGGCGAGGGTGCCGCGCTGGACGGCAGATTGACCGTCGGCTTAGGCGCGGAAAGGTCGAGCGGCGCGGGCGACCGGTTGGCGGGAACTTGCAGATTTGGCGGCGGCGTTTGAGCGGGCGCTGCCGTCGGGCTCGGCGTTATGGGCCTGTTAGGGTCGATCGATGTGCCCTTGAGGCTCTTCACCAAGCCTAGAGATGAGCGTTCGCGTCCGCCGACCACGGTCTGCGCCAAGCTGAGAATCAGAAATGCGGCGAAC
>JANXWN010000270.1 GCA_025351125.1 Caulobacteraceae bacterium
CGCGTAGACGTTCTCCTGATCAGCACCGACAAACTAGGCAATGACACGGTGACTTTCGTCAACCGCCCAAAAAGCTACATCAACATCTTTCCGACGGTGCAGCTGAAGTATCTGGTGACGCCCCAGCTGCAGATTCGAGCCACCTATTCGACTGGCATCGCCCGGCCTGGCTTCACCCAGGCCGGCGGCAACGCTGGGGTAGACTACAGCACCGGGTTGCCCAGGCCGCAGGCCACCGCCGGCAATCCGAATCTGAAGCCGACAACCGGCAACAACTTCGACCTTGATGTCGAATACTACCTGCCTAACGGCGGCATCATTCAAGTCGGTGCGTTCGACAAACAATTTAGAAATTATATCTTCCGGCACGCCAGAATTAACGTCACGGACCCCATCTTTCAGGGCCAACCCGGCGACTTCATCAGCTACGCCAACGAATCTGCTTACGCGCGCGGCGTAGAGGCGGCCTATCATCAAAAATTCTCAAACCTGCCCGGTCTTTTCGGCGGCCTTGGCCTCGACGCCAACATCACTTTGGTCAAGTCGAGTTTCCTCGAATACGATGCTTCGGTCAGCGCGAGCGGCCAAAACCACTATAGTGCTCTGCCGGGCACATCCAACGTCACCTGGAATCTCTCGGGCTTCTATGAAGCCCACGGCCTTCAGCTCCGCCTGGCGACGGAATATGTCGGCCACAGCCTGTTCGGCCTGAACGGCGACCCCTCGCTCGACACCATCCAGGATAATCGATTGAACCTCGATTTCACGTCCAGCTATAAATTCAACAGCCACTGGACGGGTTATTTTAACGTGAAAAACCTGTTGGATACGCCGCTTCGTTATTATGAAGGTTCCACCAGCCGGCCTATCCAGCGGGAAATCTACGGTCAAACCTACGAATTCGGCATTCGCGCCCGATTCTAACACGTGGGCCATGGCGTCGGCCGCCCGAGCGGGTTAACGGCTCCGGCGATGCGAGAGCTTGCCACGGTTGTTTGACCGCTGCGCGTCGCCGCCGCCTTGACCTTGGCGGGCGGGGCGGGCGGAGCCTGCGCGGCGCCTGAGCAGGTCGTGGTAACGGCGGCCAAGCCGCTCGCTGTCAGCACCATCGACCGCAAGATTTATAGTCTTTCCGCCGACCTGCAGGCGACGACCGGTTCGGCGGACGATGTTTTGCGCAATATCCCGGGCGTCGAGGTCGATGCCGCCGGCGCGGTCAGCCTGCGGGGTGACGCCAATGTGCAGATTTTGGTAGACGGCAAGCCCTCGCCACTGATGAGCCCGGCCAATCGCGCCGCGAGTTTGCAAGCCATGGGGGCCGACCGGATCGCGCGCATCGAGGTGCTGACCAGCCCCCCGGCCCAATTCAAGCCGGACGGCGCCAGCGGCGTGATCAACATCATCACCAAACACAGCAGAAAGCGCGGGCGCTCCGGCTCGGGGCAGGTCAACATCGGCAGCGAAGGGCGATTCAACCTCGGCGCGAACGGCGCCTACAATGCCGGGCCGCTCGCGCTCACGCTCAGCCTGACCGCCCGCCAGGACAGTCGCAAACGCCTCGCCAGCGATAGGCGTATGCGGATCGATCCTTTGATCGGCGTGGCAGGGGCGAGCGCGCAGGACGTGGTCAACGAAACCAAACGTCTGTCGCTGATCGAAACCATCGGCATCGACTATGACCTTGGCCCGCACGACCGCCTGAGCGGATCGGCGACCTATAATGATCGCACCGGCAAGCCGATCCAAATCGAGCACGACACGGCGCGCGATCTGACCGGGGACGGGATCAACGACGATTTGCGGGTCTCCGATGGCCATGAACGCGAGATCAACACGCAAGTCTCGGCGAAATATCGCCATGCCTTCAATGATCCGGAGCGCCTGTTCACCCTCGATTTGCAGCGCGGCCAAACGGTGGAACGCCAGAGACTCGACTTCACCACCACCTATCGCGCGCCGGCCGGCGCGCCGCGTTTCGATCATCAACGTCTGCGCGCCGATGAAATCGTGCGTGAGATCACCGCCGAGTACGCCACGCCCATGCCGGCGCGTGCGAAAGGCCGGCTCGGTTACGATCTCGAGCGCGACGACGCCGTCTACGACAGCCACTCCAATCGGCTTGACTCGATGACCGGCGATCTCACCGTCGATCCCACGCTGACCAATCGTTTTCGCCTCGCTCAAACCATCCACGCTCTCTATGCGACCTACGAGCGGCCGGTCAAAAAAC
>JANXWN010000183.1 GCA_025351125.1 Caulobacteraceae bacterium
CGCGGCGAGGTGGGCATGTGCCTGCTCTACAGCGAGCCGGGCGCGGGGTCTGACTTGGCCGCTATTCGCACTCGGGCGACGCGTGACGGCGACCGTTACATCATCAACGGGCAAAAGGTGTGGACCTCTTCGGCGGCAACCGCCGACTACGGGATGTTGATCGCGCGCACCGATTGGGACGTACCCAAACATCAAGGCATCAGCTTTTTCTTCCTGCCGATGAAACAGCCCGGGATCGAGGTCCGACCCTTGCGTCAGATCACCAACGAAAGTCATTTCAACGAGGTGTTCATCACCGATGCGGTCGTCCCGGCAGAAAACCTGCTCGGCGAACCGGGCGAAGGCTGGCGAGTCTTGCAGACCGCGCTGGCCTACGAGCGATCGGTGATGGGAGAAATGGCGCGCGGCCCACGAAGCGGCATCGCCGAAAGCCGCGGCGAAGAGCCTCTGATCGCGCTCGCACGCGAGGCCGGCGTGCTCAACGATTTGATTCTGCGTCAGGATATCGCCCGCGCTGTCGCATACAAAAGGCTCAATGCTCTAAACACGTCACGCGCCAAAGCCGATCTTGCGCAAGGATCGTCCTCACCCATCATGAGCTTGGGCAAGCTGGCCATGTCGCGGATTCTGCATGAGGAGGCGCGGGTCCGCACAGCTATTCTGGGCGCGCGCAGCCTGTTCGAAGGCCCGGACCACCCCCGCGCCGAAGACGCCAATTTCCTCACTTTAAACGCTTATTTCACCTCTATCGGCGGCGGCACCGACCAGATCCAACGCAACATTGTTGGTGAACGCGTCCTGGGTCTTCCCAAAGAACCGGAAATCGACCGTGACATTCCATTTCGCGAGGTGCGCGGAGGCTGAGGCAAGGGTAGAACATGCCTGAACACTTGGCGCACATCCGCGTCATCCGCGAACAAGATCGTGATTAGGAGTACAACGTATGGCCCCAAGAAGTGGACGTTGCCTCTGTGGAGCGATCTCGTACACGCTCTCCAGCGAGCCTTCGATGATGGCGGTGTGTCACTGCACGCATTGTCAACGCCAGAGCGGCGGGGTGTTTTCGACCAACATCATGGTCGATCAAGCCGATTATGTTCAAAACGGCGAAACTAAGATTTACCGAGACACCGGCGACAGCGGTGAAGCCGTGATGCGGCATTTCTGCGGGGACTGCGGCTCGCCGATCCTGTCGGCGGTCGGCGCCATGCCGGGTATCGTGATCGTCAAGGCGGGCACACTGGACGATTGGACCGGTTTGGCGCCCGTCGTCGAGGTTTACACCGACCACGCCGCGCCGTGGGTCGTCGCCGTGGCCGGGGCGCGTCGTTTCGCGCAGGGCACGGACTGAAGCGTCACTGACGCCGGTTTCCGCAGGGACGTTCGGGTTAGCCGGAAGCCATGACGACCGGGACCGCGAAATAGTCGTCGATCGCCGCGGCGATGCCATCCATGAGGCGGCGACGCTGCGCCGAGTCGGTCAGGCGCGCCTCGTCACTCGGATTGCTGATAAAGCCCATTTCCAAAAGGGCCGCCGGCACGTCCGGCGCCAACAGAACGAAATAGCCAGCGTCGCGGTGGCTGCGCGGCAAGAGATCAACGCAATCGGCTAGATGTTCGACTAACAGACCGGCGAAGACCGACGAGCGATTGCGTGTGGTGTTTTGGGTCAGGTCAAGCAGGATTTGTCCAACCGCGGGGTCCGACCTCTTGCCGGCGTGCGTGAACCATTCATGATTGCCCAACACCGTGTTGACACGGGTTTCGCCATGATCGGAGAGGGTATAGATGCTGGCCCCGTGGGTCATGGGATCTACTCCGGCTGAATCGGCGTGCAGGGAAATAAACAGATCAGCGCCGGCTTTTCGCGCGATCTGCACCCGCTTCTCCAGGGGGATAAACACGTCCGATGCGCGCGTGAGGACCACGCGGTACCGGCCCGTCTGTTCGAGCCGCTTCTTAAGCACCAAGGCGGCGGCTAAAGTGACGTCTTTTTCGTTGTGCGTCTGGCTTTGAGCGCCCGGATCATAGCCGCCGTGACCGGCGTCCACGACGATCACTCTGCGGATTACCGACGCTTTTAGCCGCCTCATGGGCGTCTGGGGGAGTTGTGTTCCCGGCTCGGCAGTAAGAATACGCGTACCCATTGAGACGACCATCGCCGGCGCGCCGTCAACGACGTCAACCACCAGACGATACGGCCCGGCGCCTCGCGCGGGTGGCAACACGAATTTGTGCACGATCTTGGCTCCGTCCGCCAAATCCAAGATCAATCGATCGCCCGAAGCGGTTTGGGTCCATCGCCAAGCCTTTATTCGACCATGTCCGACACCGAACGCCGCATCGCCGCTGACCGCGGGAGACAACGACAGAAACACGCGTCCAGGCGGCGAAGGTGGCGAAATAAGACGGGAGGAAACCGGTCCATCTAAATCCACAACCAATCGGGTCGTGGCCTCGTCGCCGCCGAATCGGACGCCGATCACCTTGACCTGCGACGGTGTGTCTTCGCCGACCGGCGAGGTTGAGGCGGCGAGCGACGCGCCTGACCACAGCAGAGAGGCAACGGTCAATGCCAACGCCCCCCTGTGTCGCGACCCGCCAATCAGAAGCCCGTGCATTCTCGCCCTCGTATCGATACGCCCCAGCGAATCAGCGGGCATATGGCCGCGCGGGTGTGGAAGAACCGTTAAGAAAGCCCCGCCGCGACTGCTCGCGTCGCCGCGCTTTCCTTTCGCCTCCCCTTCCCTTAGTGTGGCCGTCGTGCATGCGCCGTCATTATGACTTATCGCGACGTTGCGCGCCCTTAAGCGTCGGGCGAAGGCCGTCTTGGCTTTAAGACGTTAAGATTCGATCCGCGCCTTAATTCATTTGGCGCGACCAATGAGAACAACCATGGGCTGCGCCGCCTTCGCTTCGAATTTGACCCTGCCAGCCGCCGCCGTCACCGGCCGCGCGGCCCATTTTGTCATGTTCGTGTCGTGCGCGCGCGCCCGCATTCGGCGCCCGGATCTCTGGTCCGCGTCGCGCCCCGGAGAAACGTTATATGTCCAAGAAAATGCTGATCGACGCCGCCCACGCCGAGGAAACGCGGGTTGTGGTTATGAACGGAAACCAGGTCGAAGAATTTGATTTTGAAAGCCGCGCCAAAAAGCAACTGCGCGGCAATATTTATCTAGCGAAGGTCACGCGGGTCGAACCAAGTCTACAGGCCGCGTTCATCGAATACGGCGGCAATCGCCACGGCTTTTTATCGTTCAACGAAATCCACCCCGACTACTACCAAATTCCGCATGCCGACCGCGAAGCGCTCATGCGCGAGGCCGACGCAGCCGGTGATGACGACGATCACTCACCTCTGCCATCCACCGATGATCAGGCCGAGGCGTTGGGTGGAGACGACGACGATGAGATGGACGAAGAGGTCGCCCGCCGCCGCCGCCGCCTCATGCGACGCTACAAAATCCAAGAGGTGATTAAGCGTCGCCAGATCATGTTGATTCAAGTCGTCAAGGAAGAACGCGGAAATAAGGGCGCGGCTCTGACGACATATCTTTCACTTGCCGGTCGCTATTGCGTGCTGATGCCCAATACCGATCGCGGCGGCGGCATCAGCCGCAAAATCACCGCCGTCACGGATCGCAAGCGCCTACGCGCCGTCGTCTCCGACTTGGACGTGCCGCAGGGCATGGGTTTAATCGTGCGCACCGCTGGCGCCAAACGCACCAAGGCGGAGATCAAGCGCGACTACGAATATTTGTCGCGCGCTTGGGGCAATATTCGCGACACCACGTTGCATTCCATCGCCCCGGCCTTGATCTACGAAGAAGAAGACCTCGTGAAGCGCGCGATC
>JANXWN010000184.1 GCA_025351125.1 Caulobacteraceae bacterium
AAGCGCCAGCCATGCCGGCTCAAGCGCCAGGACCACGGTGGCCAGATACCGATAATGGCCGACTTTCGACGCCATAGGTTATCCCTTTTCGGTTATTAACGGTTCTATATATAACCGTTAATAACCGCTTTGGCGAATCGAACGACGCGACGCGGCTTGACGCTAAGACCGCCTCGCTTCATCGGTGCGCCGCGTTTGGCCCGCGCCCGTCACAGGAGACCGCTATGAGCGACACCCAAAATGAAGTCGACTTGCTGAACCTGATCCGTGGTCGGTCTTTTCGACGGGGCAAATTCAAGCTGGCCTCCGGCGTCGAAAGCGATCTCTACTTCAACCTCAAGCCGACCATGATGCACCCGCAAGGCGCCTACCTCGCCGCCCGCGCCTTCATTGATCGGATAGCGCCTGAGCACGTCGATTATGTCGGCGGCCTCGAAATGGGCGCGGTGCCGATCATTGGCGCTCTGGCCGCGGTCAGCCACGCGGAAGGGCGGCCGATCCACACCTTCTTTCAACGCAAATCCGTCAAAGCCTATGGGGCGCAACTGACGCTTGAAGGTTTAGCTCCCGACGAAACGCTTGAGGGCAAACGCGTTATGGTTCTCGACGACGTCGCCACCAGCGGCGGCTCGATCATCAAAACCGTCGAGGCGGCCCGCGCCGACGGGGCGACCGTCGATGTCGCGCTGGTGCTGATCGACCGCGAAGAGGGCGCATTGGCGGCCTTGGCCGACGAAGGCGTCAGACTGTTGTCGGTCTTCAAGGCGTCGCAATTTGCGTGACGCACGGCGGCGCCCATTGCCAAGATTTAACTGGCGTCCGCCGCCGCTCTCCCCACTTTAGCGACAGTCGCAAACCGTTAAGGGGCCCCCGTGGTGTCTTCCCGCTTATCCGTGTCGCTGATTGTCGGTGGAATTATGAGTCTGGCGGCGGCGACGTGGGCCTGGGGGATGGACGAAGCGTGGGTCGTGCCGCGGGTGGTTTCGTTCGGCGGGACCTGCTCGGGATGTGATCTTTCGCGACGCAAGTTGTCGGGCGCGCGGTTCATGGGCGCGTCGTTCGACAACGCATCATTGGTCGCATCCGACTTACGCGGCGCCTTTTTTATGGGATCGGACTTTTCCCGCGCCGACTTCACGCGGGCCGACCTGCGCGGCGCACAAATGATGGGCGGCGATTTTGGCGGCGGCACGTTTGAGAACGCGTCCTTGAGCGGTGCGGGCGCCCAGGGCGCCAATTTGCAGGGCGTGAATGCGCGCGGCGCGGATTTCGACGGCGCCGAATTGCTCGGCGCGGATTTGAGTCATGGCGTGTTCGATCGCGCCACGTTCCACAATACCAACTTGACCGCCGCCGACCTATCCGATGGACATTTCGCCGGCGCGGACTTCAGAGGGGCGACCTTGCGCGGGGCCGATATCGGCGGCGCTGATCTGGCGACCGCCAAAAACCTGACCCGCGAGCAGATTTTGCCGGCCTGCGCCGATGGCGGCACGCGATTGCCGGCCGGGCTGGCGGCGCGGGTTTGCACCGCCCATTCGCTGACGGTTATAACCACCGCCCGTAAACACTGACGCGAGGCGTCCGGCCAACCTATTCGCGGTTATGTCGACAACCCGCGCTCCTCTAGGTCAAAGCGATTTCCTCCGGCGCGCCAGTCGCGCTAAAGCAAGGCGGGGAAAGCTTTCGCTCATGAATCGATTGATCCTGTTTCGACACGCCAAGACCGCGCCACGCGCGCCGGGCCAGGGCGATATCGACCGGCCCCTCACCGAGCGAGGCATAGGTGATTGTATCGCCATGACACAAAGGCTGGCGCGCGAGGGACTGGTTCCCGATCTGGTGCTGATCTCGCCATCGCTGCGGACCCGCCAGACGTGGGAACACGCCCGCGCCGCCTTTCCGATCGCGCGTTATCAGGTCATCGACGCCATCTATGGCGCCGCCGCCGAAGAGCTATCGGCCGTGTTGACGCAGGTCCCGAGCAGAGACGACACGGTCATGTTAATCGGACACAATCCGGGATTGCAGGAACTGGCTGTCAATCTTTTGATCGAAGGTTCGGCGTCGGCGCACCATATCGATCAACTCGAGACGCGGTTCCCGACCGCCGCGGCGGCGGCGTTTCTTATCGACGCCGAAGGGCGCGCCGTCTTTGACGGGATGTTCATGCCGCGCGACCTTGATCGGGAAACGCTTTTGTGATCCTCATCTATAAAATCCTGCCGCGCCTGGCGTGGGAGGCGGCTGTCGCGGTGGGACGCTACCGTGGTTCGCCGGTCGATCTCGCCGATGGATATATCCATTTTTCGGCGGCTGATCAGGTGGCCGCGACGGCCGAAAAGTACTTCGCCGGCCAGCAAGACTTGATCGTCTTGACCGTCGACGCAGCATCCTTGGGCGACAGCCTAAAGTGGGAACGCTCTCGCGGCGGGACCCTGTTTCCGCACCTTTACGGCCTGCTGGAATGCAGCCAGGTGATGGCCGCCAGCCCCGCGCCACGCTGGCCCGACGACCTGCCTGACCTGCAAAACCTTGTGCCGTGAGCGCGCTGCACGCCTTGGGCGCTCGCGCCGCGCGTTTGCTCGACCCCGAACTGGCCCACGGTTTGACGATCACGGCCTTGGCCGCCGGGCTGGGGCCTCGCGCCAAGGCGATCGACGATCCGATCTTGGCGACCCACCTGGCGGGTCTCGCCCTGACCAATCCCGTCGGCTTGGCCGCCGGTTTTGATAAGAATGCTCGGGCGCCGGGCGCGCTGTTGCGCGCGGGTTTCGGATTTGTGGAATGCGGCACGACGACGCCACAACCCCAAGCCGGCAATCCGAAACCCCGGCTGTTTCGCTTAACGAGCGACCGCGCGGTCATTAACCGGATGGGCTTCAACAATGATGGTCAAGACGCCTTTGCCTCGCGGCTGCGACGGCAAAGTCGCGTCGGCGTCCTCGGCGCCAACATAGGCGCGAACAAAGACTCGGCTGACCGCGTCGCCGACTACGGGGTTGGGCTCAACCGTCTGTGGGGGCTGGCCGACTATTTCACCTTGAACGTCTCGTCGCCTAATACCCCCGGATTGCGCGATCTGCAGAGCGAGGCGGCCCTGATCGATCTTCTGGAATCGACGGCGAAGGTGCGAATGGAGCTCATCAAGACGCGGGGGGACGTCCCGGTGTTTTTGAAGGTCGCGCCAGATCTGCACGAGTCCGCCGTGGGCCAAATTGTCGAGGCCGCGATCCGCTTCGGCTTGAACGGCATAATCGTCTCCAATACCACTCTGGCGCGACCGGAAACGTTAACGTCGCGACATCGCGGGCAGGCAGGCGGACTGTCCGGAGCGCCGTTATTGGCGGCGTCGACGATTTTGCTACGACGTTTTTACCAGGCGGCCGCGGGGCGGCTCGCTCTAATCGGCGTCGGCGGCGTGAGCAACGGCGCGGACGCCTACACCAAGATTCGCGCCGGCGCCGATGCGGTGCAACTATACTCGGCTTTGGCCTATCGGGGACCATCACTCATCGGGGATATCAAGCGCGACCTGGCGGCGCGATTGCGCGCCGACGGATTTGCGAGCGTGTCCGAAGCGGTCGGAGCCGGGCCACTTTGATTGCTCCGGCGGTTTAAGCGCGGTAACGAAGCGGTCATGGCGCAACCTGCGGCCCCACCAGCGTCCAAGGCGCTCCACGAAGGTCGCGCGCGGTGGCTCGCGGGTCTGTCCGCGCGTTTGCTGCTGCTGACGATTATGATCGTGGTTTTGGCAAATCTGATCATTCTGCCCCCGACTCTCGCCGCCTTCGAAGAACAATGGCTGTATGACCGGCTACGCGCCGCGGAACTGGCGATCTTGGTGGAGCAGACGGCCCCAGGCCGCGTTGTCACCGACCGGGTGCGCGACAAGCTGCTCGCTAACGCCGAGGTCGTCTCGGTCGCCCTGCAGGTCGAGGGGCAAAGACGCTTGGTTCTGCAAGCTCCCCGACTGCGACGCACGCCGTATCTGGTCGATCTGCGGCGACCCAACCCGATGTCTTGGGTCGCGCCGTTCGAAACTCTGACCGGAGGCGGCGACCGGATGGTTCGCGTGATGGCCAAGCCACGCTTTAGCGCCGGCGATTTCGTTGAAATCGTCGCTCCCGACGGGCCGCTAAAGCGCGAGCTTTTGATCCAATTGGGCCGCCTCATGGCGATCGCCGCGTTTAGCTCGGTGATGGCTGGCGCCGTGGTCTATCTGTCTTTGACGTTGTTCTTGGTGCGGCCGATGCAGCGCATTACACGGGCAATGGAGCGATTCCGCGCCGATCCGGAAGACCCGAGCGCCGCCATCTCGCCGTCACGCCGGCGCGACGAGATCGGCCGGGCCGAACGGGAATTAGGCCGGATGCAAGTGGACTTGCGCGCCGCTTTGACCTCCCGCGCCCGTCTCGCCGCGCTCGGCGAAGCCGTCGCCAAGATCAATCACGATCTACGCAACATGCTCACCAGCGCGCAGATCGCCTCCGAGCGTTTGGCCGGATCAGGGGATCCCAAGGTCGCGCAAGCCCTGCCGCGCCTCGAGCGGGCCCTGGATCGCGCGATCACTCTGGCGTCCAACGTGTTAAGCTTCGGCAGCAGCGCCGAACCGGCGCCGGCCAAAGCCCGCACGCCTCTTCGCGCGGCATTGGACGTCGCCGCCGAGGACGCCGGCCTCACGGCCGAGGGCGTCCGCCTCGACAACACCGTCGGCGCCAAGACCGGGGTGCAGGCGGACGCCGAACAACTGCACCGCATCTTGGTCAATCTGTTGCGCAATGCCCGTCAGGCCGTCGACGGCGCGCCTGAACGCAAGGGCGTTGGCGTGGTGGCCGCATCCGTTGTGAGAAGTGGCGAGGTCGATCACATCCGTTTGACCGATAATGGCCCGGGCCTGCCCGAGCGTGCTCAAGCCAACATCTTCCAGCCCTTCACCGCGTCGGCCCGGCGCGGGGGCACCGGGCTGGGCCTCGCCATCGCCAAGGAGCTCGCGCAGGGCCACGGCGGGGACCTGGTGCTGGTTTCCACCGGACCCCAGGGAACGACGTTCGAAGTGCGGCTGCCCGTGGCGAAAGAGCATCCATGATCCGACGCACGCCCGTCCATTCCGCCGTTCCTATCTCCGCTGACGCCGCCGCCGCCATGGTGCACTCGGGGATGTCGATCGATTACGGCGTGGCGCTCAGTCAGCCAGACGTGTTTGACGCGGCGTTGGCGCGGCGAGTTCCGCAACTAACCGGCTTGACGCTGCGGTCGTGTTTGTCGTTGCGACCCCGCGCCGTCGTCGAGGCCGATCCGATGGGCGCCCGCGTGTTGAACCTCAGCTGGCATTTCAGTGGCTGGGATCGGCAAAAAGGCGACAGTGGGCTGTGTCACCACGCGCCTTTGCATCTGGGCGAGGTGCCCGATTATTATCGTCGGTTCATCGATCCGATGGACATGGTGATCATCAAAACCTGTCCCGTCGATGCGGCCGGCTATTTCAACTTTGGCCCGACCAATGCGTGGCACCGCGCGGTTATCGAACGGGCTAGATTGGTGATCGTCGAGGTGACGCAAGGATTGCCCTATGTCTTCGGCGAGGCCAACGGCGTGCATTGCTCCGAAGTCGATTACGTCATCGCCGGCGACGACGCGCCTACCGTCGAACTGAAGAACCCGGCGGCTGGCGAGGTTGATCGGGCGGTGGCCCAGCGGATCGTCAACGAGGTCGAGGACGGCGCGTGTCTGCAGATCGGCATCGGCGGCATGCCCAACGCGGTCTGCACCTCGCTATTGGACAGTGGCGTCCGGGACCTCGGCATTCACACCGAAATGATGGTCGATGGGCTGATTGATCTGTATCAGGCCGGGCGGATCACCGGCGCGCGCAAGCAATTGGATCCCGGCAAGGTGACCTTCACCTTCGCGGTCGGTTCGCAACGGCTGTATGACGCGATCGATCGTAACGGCGACATGCTGTGTTGCCCGGTGGATTACACCAACGCGCCGCATATCATTATGCGCAACGACAAGGTCATATCGATTAACAACACGACGCAAATCGATCTGCAGGGTCAGGCCGCCTCGGAGTCCGATGGTCGCCGCCATATCAGCGGCACTGGCGGGCAATTACAATTTGTCCGCGGCGCATATGAATCGAAGGGCGGTAAATCCTTCATCTGCCTCGCCTCGACTTACGAAAAGAAGGGCGTGCGCAAGAGCCGGATCGTGCTCGATCTCACACCAGGCAATATCGTCACCACGCCGCGCTCCGACGTGATGTACGTGGTGACCGAATACGGTATGGTCAATCTGAAAGGCAAGTCCGTGCCTGAGCGTGTTGTGGCCTTGATATCCTTAGCTCATCCCGATTTTCGTGAGGGTCTCGAACGCCAGGCGCACGCCAACCGGATGCTACCGCGAAGCGGGAGGCTGAGCGCGACTTAGCGCCAATCGCGAGGCGGTGATCAGTCAGAGACTGAATGGCGGCCTGGCTTCAAGTCCTCATCAGGGATCGGGCCAAGGCGCGCCGCGGCGCATTGGCCTGTTCCAAAAACAGATCCGTATAGGCATCCACCATTCGCGCGATATCAAAAGCGGCGGCGCGCGCCGGACCTTGAACCCGAAAACGATCGGTAAGCGCGGGGGTCTCCAGAAGCATGTCCATCGCCGTCCCAAAAGCGCCCGCGTCTTCGGGTGGGACGACCCATCCGCTAAGACCGTCCTCGACCACCTCGCGCGGGCCAAAGTCGCAGGCGGTCACCAGCGCCGGAGCCGCACAGGCCAAAGTCTCAGCAACGACGCTCGGAAAACCCTCCCACCGCGACGGCAGAACGAACAGGTCGGCCTTGGAAAACCAAGTCCACGGGTTTTCGCAAAAGCCGTAGAATTTCACACGGTCGGCGACACCGAGGGCCGACGCCTGACGTTTGAGTTCGGCTTCGAGACTGCCCGAGCCCAAGATCACCAAGT
>JANXWN010000194.1 GCA_025351125.1 Caulobacteraceae bacterium
GCTTCGACGGCGCTCAGCGCGCCCACGCCCGACGCGGGGCGCCAGCCGAACGCCGTGGGATCGGCCGTGGCGGCGGAAAACGCCGCGTCCCGCGCTTCGAGCCACGCGGCGCCGGATCGTCGCATCACGCCCGCCCTAACCTCCTCGGCGCCCGCGAAGTCGTTGGCGGCGATCAACCGGTCGATCAAGCCCGCCGTTTCGACGGGTGTCGCCGGCGCGGCGCTCATCGCAAGGGCGGCGAACGTCGCCCGTACGCCGCCGACCTCGCCGGCCTGCGCCAAACGAGGCATAAAACTCGCTCGCCACCAGGGCTTTTGTGCCAGCCGTTCGACCAAAATCGGTCGCGCGCGCGCGTCGCCCGCCCCCGCGATAGCCAGCTTGATAAGGGGTTCACGCAGTGCATTGTCGATATCGAGCCGCATGAGCGCGTCGACTTGTGCCAAGGCATTGCGATCGTCGCCCTGAGCGATGCGACGCGGAATGAGCCAGGCAAGGGTGGGAGCGTCGCGCCACGTTCGCGTCGCCACGAACGAAAGAACGGCGTCGGCGGCCGCAGCCCGACCTTGCCGACTCCACGCCAGCCCGAGAGATCGCAGGGCGGCGACGTCCAACGGATCGACGGCGATGGCGGCGCGGGCCGCCGTGCTGGACCAAGGTGACGGGTCCGGCGCCGTCGCGGCGACCCGTGCATTGGCGACGATCACGGCCGCAAGCCCGACCGCGCCCAAAATCGGCGCCAGGATACGCGGCGCGACCCTCGCGCGCATCGCTATTTCACGATGAGGCGTTGGGCGCGGGCCATAATGCTCGGCGTTCGGGCTTTGTCCTTCGCCGCGCGCGGCGCTCCTGGTCGGTCGTCGTTGTCGTAGCCGTGGCCATAACCGTAGCCGTAGGGCGTTCCCGCTAGCGACGGCGCGGGATTGTAACGAGTGAGCAGGGCGCCGATCACGTGCACGCCGGCGAGGTTGAGGCGCGCGAGGCCGGCGCGCGCATGCGGTCGGGTCGTCCGATCGGCCTGGATGACATACAAGGTGGCGGCGACGGCGGCGCCGATCAACGGCGCGTCGGCCAGAGCCATCACCGGCGGGCCGTCGATAATGACCATATCGAACGTCGACGCGGCCTCGGCGAGATTATGGCTAAGGCCGGGGCCAGACAGCAGCTCGGCGGGATTGGGCGACGCCGGCCCGGCGGTGATCAGAAACAGGTTGTGGATCGCCGTCGGCTGCACGGCATCGTTGAGAGTCGCGGCGCCGGTCAAAAGGTTGGTGAGGCCGATGGTGTTATCGGCGTCCAGCACGCCATGCAGCGACGGCTTGCGCACATCGCCATCGATCAGCAGCACACGAAACCCCAGGCGGGCGACGAATTTCGCGACGGCGAAGGCCGTCGTCGACTTGCCCTCGCCCTGCCAGGGGCCGGTGATCAACAAGCTGGCCGGCAGACCGTTGACGCCGGCGAACTGCAGCGCTGAACGGAGCGACTGATAAGCTTCCGCCAGCGGCGAGCGGACGTCGGCCAGCGCCGCCAGCGGAACGGTCTTTTTTTTCAAGGGCGGCGCTGTGCCCAGCACCGACAGTCCCAGCGCCTCCACGTCCGACGGCGTGCGCACGGCTTGATCGAACGTCATGCGCAGAAACGCGATGACCAGACCCAAACACGTTCCGATAAAGCCCCCGAAAGCCAAATTTATCAATGGTTTTGGGTGCGACGGAGCCCGTGGCGGAGCGGCGCGATCGATGATCGAAATATTATTCGACGACACACCCCCCGCGACGCCGACTTCCTTGTCGCGTTGCAACAGGCCGTCGTAGAGTGTGCGGTTGGTATCGACCTCCCGTTGCAAAATCGTGTAGCGAATGCTGCGACCGCGCAGATCGAGCACGCTTGATTTCAATCCGTCGACCTGCTCGTCAAGGGCGCGTTCGTTATCCAAAGCGGCGAGGTATTGGACATGAATCGACTGGCGAATATGGCCTGACTCGATCTGTACTTGACGTTCGGTCTCGTCGATCCGAGCCCTGAGTTGGCGCATGTCGGGATAATCGGGTTTGTAGACACTCAACCGATCCTGGTAATCGGCCCGCAATTTTGCACGCTCCTGGCTGAGTTCTTGGATGATCGGGCTCTGCAGAATATCCGGCAAGCTGACACCCGTGGCGCCCGACGCCGCTCGCCACTTTTGCTCGGCCTTGATCCGATCGGTTTTGGCCGTGGCGAGAGCCCCGTTGAAGGCCGCCAGATTGGCTGCGGCCAGCGACGTTCCCGCCTCGCTCGCGGTCGGCCCGCTCTTGTCGGAGAGCGGAATGATCTGTTGCTGGGCCGCATACGCCACCAAATCGCGTTCGCTGTGTTCCAGCTTGCCCTTGACCTCGGCCAGTCGCTTTTCCAGGAAATCACGGGCGTAGGACGAGGACTCGAAACGGCGATCGACCGCTGCGGCGATGAAATTGTCCGCGAAGGCGTTGGCCACCCTGGCCGAAAGCGCGGCGTCCGGGCTTGAAAACGTCAGGTTGACCAGACGCGAGCCGCGCACCGGCGCCACCCCCAGCCCCGCGTGCAATCGATTGGCAACGACCTGTTGGCGGGAAGCGGCGTTCAAAGCGCTCGGCGCGGCCGCCGCGTGGCCCGACATTGTCTGGAGAAAAGTGTCGTCGGCGGCCAATCCTAGGCTTTGCTCGACGCGTTCGGCCAGGGCCCGACTTTTCAACAAGCCGTATTGGGTCTGGAAAAATTCCTCGCCGTAGTTGTCCATCGGCGTTGCATCGTCGCGGCTCACGATCTTTTCGGCTTCGCGGTCAAGCTGAAGTGTCGTTTGAGCCGTGTAGATCGGCGGGGTTAGCAGGGTGACGATGACCCCCAAGGCGAGACACGCCGCCACGGTCGCGGCGACGCTTCGGTAGTATTTCAACAGGCCGCCGAGCGTTAGCGTGGGCCCGATCGATTCGCGCGCGGGCGCCCCCGTCACCGACGCCAACATGGGATACCGTACGCTCTGCTCGACGCTGGCGCGGGGGCCGTCCCGCAGCTTGGCGACATTGCTCTTGATGGCGCGCGGCGTCGCGGGGTCCTGCTGACTCATGAGTGGCGACGCTCCTCCGAACAGTTCTGACTATAAAAACTGTAGCCAATACAAGGCGGGCATCGCTTCAATCAGCCCGCGCCACGTATTTTTAGTTTGCGACCCATCGACGATAACGACGTCATTGCCGACTATTTCGGGGTTACGCGCGTGACCCGCGCCGATGGCGGCCAGGTCGAAGGTCGCGCTGTGCGTAACGCCGTCGATGGTGCGTATGATCGTCACCTTGTGCGGGTTTGCGTTCTTTGAAACCCCTTTCGCGCGCGCGACCGCTTCGAGCAAACTTGTCCGCCCCTTCAGCTCAAAAACCCCCGCCTCATTGACCGCGCCTTCGACGCTGACCTTTTGACTGACCGATTCTTCAACCGTAACCGAGACCTGCGGCGATTGCAGATAGCGTTCCGCCAGTCGTCGGGCGATTTCCGAGGACAGTTCGGTGGTGGTCTTTCCTTTGGCGATCACCGATCCGACCAAAGGCAATAAAATCTGACCGCCGGCGTCCACCTGAAGTTTTTCGATGGTCAGATCCTTGACCTGGAACACCGTGATATCAAGCTTATCGAGTGCGCCGATGCGATAGTCGATCTGCGACGCGGAGGCCGCGGCGGGTGGAAACGCCACCCAATCGATCGTGGGCTGAGCGCCGATCACGCTCACGGCCGAGATCGTCAGGCCCAAAGTCCACGCCGCGAACGCTCGCGGGCCGCGCGTCCATCGCCAGATGCCCCTCATCTCGTCAGACCCACCTGTCGCCCCTCATGGATTTGACCGCCGTCGTGGCATGATTCCCCGTTTTATGGGCGCCTAATCGTCGGCGTCCCGGCGGATTGCCGCAATCCGCCTCGCTATCAGCCGGCAAAGAGCGCATAGCGGGGGTCCGTCGCTTCTCGACGCGGGAGCCGCCTATGTCAGCGCTGATTTTCAAAATCGTTAAGCACGATGGCGCCTGGGCCGTGGAACACGACGGGCGCTTTTCCAATCGCGCGCGCGACAAGGCCGAAGTGGTCGCATCCGCCACCAAGTTGGCGCGGGCGGCGTCCGGGCAGGGCCGCGTCGTGCAAGTCCGCGTCGAGGGCGAGGCCGGCTATTTTTAACGGTTTTGGCGCCGCACCGATCTGACCGTACGTTCCCTGAAATAGGAGTCATCCGTGGCCAACAAGGACCAAAAGCGTAGCAAGAAAGAAGTGCGCAAGCCCAAGCAGGCCAAGGCCGCGCCGGCGGCTAAAACCTCGGCTTTCGTCGTCACGCCGGGGCGGCCCTCCGGGGCCAAGACCTAAGCGGCGAGAGCCCCGG
>JANXWN010000201.1 GCA_025351125.1 Caulobacteraceae bacterium
GGTTGTGGCGAGGGACGGCGCTCTCTCCCATCAAGTGGTACGAGACTTGCCCGGCTGTCTGCGCGCGGGCGATGCGCTCGTTTTTAACGATACCCGCGTTATCGCCGCGCGGATGACCGGCGTACGTCGACGCGACGGAGCGGTGTGCGCCGTCGAAGCAACCTTGCATAAACGCTTGTCGCCGTCGCGTTGGAGCGCTTTCATGCGACCGGGGAAACGCGTGAGGGTCGGCGACCGGGTGGTGCTCGGCGCTACGGTTGATCGAGCGTGCCTCGCGGGCGCCCTCAACGCCGACGTGGCCGAAAAGGGCGAAGGCGGCGAGGTGACCTTGGCTTTCGATCTCTCCGGCCCCGACCTTGACACCGCCATCGCCGAAACGGGCGTCATGCCTTTGCCGCCTTACATCGCCGCGCGGCGGGCCGAGGATGATCGGGATCGGTCCGATTATCAGACGATCTACGCCCGCGAGGCCGCCTCGGCGGCCGCTCCGACGGCGGGACTGCACTTTACGTCGCAATTGATGGAGCGGCTGGCTTCCCGCGGCGTGTCACGCCATTTCGTCACGCTCCACGTCGGTGCGGGAACCTTCCTGCCGGTCAAGACCGAAGCCCTGGGCGACCACCGGATGCACGCTGAATTTGGCGAAGTGTCCCATGAGGTCGCCGCCGACCTCAACGCTGTGCGCGCCGCCGGCGGACGGATCGTCTGCGTCGGCACCACGAGCCTACGCTTGTTGGAGAGCGCCGCGACTCCGGACGGCGTCGTTCGGCCCTTCGCGGGCGAGACCGCCATTTTCATCACCCCCGGCTATCGCTTTCGCGCTGTCGATGGCCTGATGACCAATTTTCACCTGCCGCGCTCGACCCTGTTCATGCTGGTGAGCGCGTTCAGCGGTTACGAAACGATGCGCGACGCCTACGCGCGGGCGATCACGGCGGGCTATCGGTTCTATTCCTACGGCGACGCCTCTTTGCTGTGGCGGGCGAGGTGATGGCGGCCTTCGCCTTCGACATCGCGGCGCGCGACGGCGCCGCGCGCACCGGCGTCTTGCGCACCCTGCGTGGCGATATCGCCACCCCCGCCTTCATGCCGGTCGGCACAGCGGGCACGGTCAAGACCCTGATGATGGATCAGGTAAAGACCACCGGCGCTGACATTATTTTGGGCAATACCTTCCATCTGATGCTGCGACCCGGCGCCGAGCGGGTCAAGGCGTTGGGCGGCCTGCACAAATTCTCGGGCTGGAGCGGGCCGATGCTCACCGACTCCGGTGGTTTTCAGGTCATGTCGCTGGCCAAGATTTCCAAAGTGACTGAAGAGGCGGCGGTGTTCGCCAGCCCAATCGATGGCTCGCGCCACGTGCTCACGCCCGAACGCTCGATCGATATTCAGGCCAATTTGCTGGGGGCCGATATCGTCATGCAGCTGGACGAATGCGTCGCCTGGCCGGCCAGCGATCAGCGCGCCGCCGAGGCCCTGCGGCTGTCGGCCCGCTGGGGTGCGCGCTGCAAAACCGCGTTCGGGACGCGCGACCGTCAATCCCTGTTCGGCATCCAGCAGGGTTCGACGGTCGAGGCTCTGCGCCGCGAGTCTTCCGATCGCCTGCTGGACATCGGCTTCGACGGCTATGCCATCGGCGGCCTGGCGGTGGGGGAAGGGCATGCGGCGATGTGCGAAACCCTCGACTACGCCCCCGGCCTGCTGCCCGCCGACCGCCCGCGCTATCTGATGGGCGTCGGCAAGCCGCGCGACATCGTCGAGGCGGTAGCGCGCGGTGTCGATATGTTCGATTGCGTCTTGCCCACGCGCTCGGGCCGCCACGGCCAAGCCTGGACCTGGGCCGGCCCGATCAACCTCAAGACCGCCCGCTTTGCCGACGACGAAAATCCGCTGGACGAGACGATCGATTGTCCCGCCAGCCGTGACTACTCAAGGGCGTATCTGCACCATCTGGTCAAATCGCGGGAGATTTTGGCGCAGGTGCTGCTCAGTTGGCACAATCTGGCGTTCTTCCAGGTGCTAATGGCCGGGCTGCGCGCCGCGATCCGCGAGCAACGGCTCGCCGCCTTCCGCGCCGACTGCGCGGCGGGGCGGCGGCCGAGACTTTGAAGGAAAACGCCTGCGCGGCGAAACGCCGGCCTTCCGTGATCGATCCACCCTGCCTCACCGCAGGTTATCGCCGTAGATGCGCGCCCGCGTTCATGGCGTGATGGAGAACGCGGAGGATCAACACCGTCCGCCCGTCGAAGCGATAGTATATGTTGTGGCGGAAGGCGACGATCCGCGTTGGGGGGCGGATATCCGGAACGACCGGTCCGAGTTCAGGAAAGTCGATCAATCGATCACAAGTCGCCTGGACGCCTGAGAAATAATCGTCGGCGGCATCGAAGCCGAAACGTTCGAGACTAAAGGCGAACAGGTCGTCGAGGTCCACTCCGGCTTGGACGCTGAAGGCAACTTTAGCCACGGTCGGCGTATTTGGCGCGGACAATGGCATAGATTTGCGCCGGTTCGCGCGGATCGACGCCCGACGCGGAGCCCGTGTCGAGTTCGCTTTGCAGCGCTGCGATCTCGCCGGCTCTCTGTTCTTCCCGCCGGATCAGGTCGCGCACATAGTCGCTGGCGCTGGAAAACCGCCCCTCGGCCACGCGGTCGTCCACCCAGGTTTTGAGGGCGGTCGGGAGGGAAAGGTTGAGTTGGGGCATGGCCTCACGTCTACAAAATTGCGCGAAATTGCATTATTTGAGGCCGGTTCGACGCCTTGCGCAATCCGGGCGCGCCTTTGAGGCGCCGCGCGCCCGCGCTTCGGCAGAGCTTTCAGCCTAAGCCAGTTCGAACCCTTCGTAGCCCCTGGCGACGACCTCTTCGCACTTGGCGACATAGGGAGCGAAGCCGAGGTAGGGCATGAAGACGCGGGGTTTGCCGGGGATATTGGCGCCCAGATACCAGGAATTGCAGGTCGCCAGGATGGTCGGGGCGGCCGTTTCGTTAACGTGGGCGACCCAGGCGTCCTGCGCCGGAATCTGAGCCTCGATGCGTTTGAGCCCGTTGGCCCGCAAATAGTCGGCCGCCGCACCGATCCAGTTCACGTGTTGCTCGATCGACGGCAGCATATTGGTCAAGACCGACGGGCTGCCGGGGCCGGCGACGATGAACAGATTGGGAAATCCGGCGACGCAGAGACCGAGGTAGGTCTTCGGCCCTTCCGCCCAGGCGTCCTTGAGCGCTAAGCCGCCGACGCCGCGGATATCCATGCGGGTGAGGGGCCCAGTCATGGCGTCGAACCCGGTCGCAAGGATTAAATCGTCGAGTTCGTAAAGGGCGTCGGACGTGCGCAGGCCGGTCGCGGTTATCGCTTCGATCGGCGCGGCCTTGACGTCGACCAGAGTGACGTTGGGCCGGTTGAAGGTGGCGTAATATCCAGTGTCCACGCAAATGCGTTTGCAGGCCAAAGCGGCGGTGGGACACAGCTTTTCGGCGGTCGCCGGGTCTTCGACAATCTGGCGGATCTTGCCGCGAATAAACGCGGCGGCGGTATTGTTGGCCACGGGATCGACGAGCAGGTCGGCGTAGGAGCCGTAAAAACTGAGGCCGCCGCGCGCCCAACGGCGCTCGTACTCCGCCTCGCGTTCTTCGGGCGTGTGCTCCATCGCGGTATCTTCGCGGTAATCCCAGTCCGCGCCCAAGGCGGTGAGGTTGTTGGCGGCGCGATAGTCGGCGTAACGCGACTTGACGTCGCGCACGACCGCGTCGGGGATCGGCCCGTTGTGCGCCGGCACCGAATAGTTCGCCGTGCGCTGAAACACCGTCAGGTGCGCCGCTTGAGCGGCGACGAGCGGAATGGTTTGGATCGCCGAAGAGCCCGTACCGACGATACCCACCCGTCGCCCGGAGAAATCCACTGGCTCCTTGGGCCAACGGCCGGTGTGCAGCAGCCGGCCTTCGAAACTCGCCAGTCCGGGAAAATCCGGCGTGTTGGTCGACGACAGGCAGCCCGTGGCCATGACCACGTGATCGGCGGTCACCGTCTCACCCCGGTCGGTCGTCGCCCGCCACACGCGGGTCGCATCGTCGTAGCACAAGGCGGCGATGCGGGTGTCGAGTTGAATATCGGGCCACAGGTCGAAACGGTCGGCCACATGATTGGCGTAATCGAGCAATTCGGACTGCGGCGCATAGCGCTCGGACCAATCCCACTGCTGCTGCAGCGCTTCGTCGAACTGATAGGAGTATTCCAGGCTTTGGATATCGACCCGAGCCCCCGGATAACGATTCCAAAACCAAGTGCCGCCGATCCCGTCGCCGGCTTCGTAAATCCGCGCGGAAAACCCCAGACCGCGCAACTTGTGCAGGGCGTAGAGCCCGGCAAAGCCGCCGCCGACGATGACCGCGCCATAGTGTTTGGCGGTTAGACCCGCCGCCGAGACGGCGGTTTGGCTTTCGGTCGAGGTCATGGCGCGGCGTCCCGATGCGGTTTCGACGGCGAAGGTCGCCCCTCCGCCTTTCCCGACAGTTAGACAACTATCCTATTGGCCCGCAAGCCGGCGCCGACGACGGTCGGTCGGGATTCCGACCAGCGCGGTTCGAAGCGTCGGGAACGGAGGCCGGCGGTTTCGCCGCCCGTCGCACCCTAATCCAGCCCCCGCTGCCGTTCCAACGCCTTTACGCTCGGATCCCTTCCGCGAAAGTCGCGATACAGCGCCATCGGATCGCTGGTGAATCCCGGGCCTAGCATCTTGTCGCGGAACCGCTGGCCGTTGGCGCGGGTCAGGCCGCCGTTTTCAGTGAACCATTCGTAGGCGTCATCGTCGAGAATTTCGCCCCAAGTGTAGGAATAATAATTAGATTCATAACCGTTCGCCCAAATATGCAGGAAGTACGGGCTGCGATAGCGCGGCGGCACCTGTGCGAGATCGACACCGTCTTTCTTCAGCGCCGCGGCCTCGAACACGTCGGGATCCTGCTGCGGCGCGTCGGCCGGCAAAGCGTGCCATTCAAGGTCAAGCAGGGCGGCGGCGATTAGTTCGGTTGTGGCGTAGCCCATGCCATAGGTTCGCGCGGCTTTCATCTTGTCAACCAACACCGCCGGCATGGCCGCGCCGGTTTGATAATGCCGCGCGTAGTGAGCGAAGACGATCGGATCAAGCGCCCAATGCTCGTTGAACTGCGAGGGAAATTCGATGACGTCGGTGGGCAGGTTGAAACCGTTTTGCGAGGGATAGTATTGCACGCTCATCATAGCGTGCAGGGCGTGCCCAAATTCGTGGAACATTGTGTTTACGTCATCGTAGCTGATCAAAGCCGGCTGACCGGCCACCGGCTTGGTGAAGTTGGCGACGTTGACGACGATGCCCTTGCGCCGATCCAGGCCGCTCGGCTGATTCATAAAGTTGCACCACGCCCCGCCACTCTTGTTGGGGCGGGCAAAGTAGTCGGCGTAGAACAAGGCGAGATGCTGGCCGTCGGCGTCGAACACTTCGAACACCTTCACGTCGCGATTGTAGACGGGCAAATCCGGGCGCAGCTTAAAGGTCAAGCCATAGAGCTTGTGCGCGGCGAAAAACACGCCGTCTTGCAAAACCCGGTTTAATTCAAAGTACGGTTTCACTTGGCTGTCGTCGAGGTTGTATTTCGCCTTGCGCACCTGCTCGGCGTAGAAATCCCAGTCGTAGGCGGCAAGGTTAAACCCACCCTTTTGCGCGTCGATCAGGCTTTGGATTTCGCCGGCTTCGGCCTTGGCCTTGGCGGTGGCGGCGGGAACCAAGTCGGTCAGCAGCTTCTTGGCCGTTTCCGGGTTCTTGGCCATCTGATCGACCATGACGTATCCGCCATAACTCGAAAAACCCAGCAACTTCGCTTTCTGCGCGCGAAGGTTGGCGAGGGTGGCGATCATGTCACGCAAGTCCGTGGCGCCCGCCACGTCTCCCCGCGCTTCGGATGAGGCCAAAACCCGAGCGCGTAATTGGCGGTTTTTGAGAGACGCCAAGATAGGTTGCTGCGTGGTGTTGGTCAGCACCAACACATATTGCCCATCCAACCTACGCGCCTTGGCGGCGTCGGCGGCGGCGGCGATTTGTGCGTCGCTAAGGCCGTCGAGTTGGGCTTTATCGGTCACGACCACTGCCGCCGCATTGGCGGCCGCGAGAAGACGGCTTTGGTATTGCGCCTGCAGACCGGCGATCTTGCCGTTGATGTCGGTCAACTTGGCCTTGTCGGCCTCGGACAATAGCGACCCGGCGTGCACGAAACGTTTGTAATAGGTTTGCAGCAGGAATTTTTGATTGGCGGAGAAACCGGAGGTTTCGCGGGTGCCATAAAGCGTTTTGACCCGCGAGAAAAGTTTGGCGTTCAGAAAAATGGCGTCGTTCACGGCTTGCAACCGCGGCGCTTCGTCCTGATTGACCTTGTCGAGCGTGTCGGACGTGTTGGACGACACCAGATTTTGGAACAGGACCTGGGCGCGGGTAAGCAATTGACCCGATTGTTCCATGGCGGTGATGGTGTTGGAGAAGGTCGGCTTGGCCACATTGTTGGCGATGGCGTCCGACTCGGTTTGCAATTGCGCCATGCCGGCCTCAAGCGCGGGCAGAAAATCGGCGTCCTTGACGGTATTGAAGGGAGGCGCTTCAAACGGAAGGGTCGAAACACTGGCAAATGGGCTGGTAGTCGGCAGAGTCGCAGCCGCGGTCGCCGCAAACGCCGGCGGGACCATCAGGCCGGCGGGAAGCAAAAACAGGGCGGCCAGGGCGGCGGCGGTGACGTTATCAGATCGCATGAGTGGCTTTCTTGCATGAGGCGGAGTTTGACGACGGGCATCAAAACGGGTTCTCCGACGGTGGGGATGGCGCCGGATATGCCGCGCGGGTTGGTCGACGTTATGGGCGTCGAGCGCGGGACTTGTCTAGTGCGAGCGTCTAAGGCTTGGGTGGCCGCGCGAGGAGATAGTCAATGAGTTTTTACGATCGATATATCGTGCCGCCGCTGATCAATTGGGGTTGCGGCGCCAAACCGATCCGCAAACAACGCGAAAAGATCGTGCCTCTCGCCGAAGGCGTCGTGCTGGAACTCGGTTTTGGCTCTGGTCTAAATTTGCCGCATTATGATCTTGCCAAAGTTCAGCGGATTTTCGCGTTGGAACCGTCGGAAGGGATGCTTAAGCGGGCGCGAAAAGCGGCGGCGGCGTCGGCCGCGCCGGTGGAAATTCTCGCCGAAACCGCCGAGGCCCTCTCGCTGGGCGCTCATAGCGTCGATACGGTGTTGGTCACCTACAGCCTGTGCACCATTCCAGACCCCCACGCCGCGCTCGAGGGGGCGCGACGAGCGTTGAAAGCGGGAGGTCGATTGCTGTTCTGTGAGCACGGCCGTGCTCCCGATGCGGACATTCAACGCCGTCAAGCGAAAATCGAACCGATCTGGAAGCGGATCGGCGGCGGATGCCGGCTCACCCGCGACATCGCGGGCCTCATCGCCGGGGCCGGTTTTGAGATTGAATGGTTGGAAACGATGTATCTACCCGGGACGCCAGCTTGGGCGGGATTTAATTCCTGGGGCGCGGCGAAATCGCGCTAATTCGGCGGCGCGACTTGCGGCGTGAGGGCCCATCCGATATGGCTCCCCGCCGCCCGAGGTCGCGGACTTTTTGGGCCGGTAGCTCAGTGGTAGAGCCCTCGACTTTTAATCGAGTGGTCGTGGGTTCGAGTCCCACCCGGCCTACCAAAATTGTGCGGGCGCCAGGGCGCCGCGACCGTGGCCGCGCGGCGCGGCTGGGGTCGGGCAATTGCGCGCCTCTCCCAATCCCTTCAAATAGGCCCGCCGCGCATTGCCGGCGTTGATCGCCGCCATCACGTGGTCGTCGTGCTTCTGCGCGCCCGACAGCGTGCGGACAAAACCGTCGTAAGGAATGAAGATTTGTGCGGCGCTGTGCATCAGTTTGAGGCCTTCGCCTCCGGGGGCGGCCATGCCTCGCACGCTACGATCCTTCAGCGGCGACGGATCGTCGAAGTCGCGTCCCAAGGCCACATATAGATCATTGATTTCAGCGGTGAGGGTCCGGCAAGTCAAGCGCGGCAAGGGCGCGTAGGGGTCCAAAATCGCCGTCAGCAATATGGTCGGAATTTTCTGCCGCAGCAGATTAAGATCGTTGAGTGGCGATTGGGCGACGGAACTGACGCTCTGCGAGGTATCGTCTTGCGGCGTCATCAGACGCGTCGGCGGGGGCGGCGTTTGGCCCTGAGCCGCGCTGGCGGCGCTCGCCGCCAGGATTACAGCCAAGACGGGAGCGACGCGGGTCGGTCGCATAAGTGTCTCCAAGTCCAGGGGTTGGTTCCCGCCGCCTACGCTAGATATGGTCCGCAAGAAAGGCGCCGGCTTCTTTGATCGCCCGCTTGCCGGCGGCGAGCATGAAGGCGAAGGCGTGCCAATCGTGGATCATCCCGGGCCAAATCTCCAACCGCACCGATACCCCCGCCGCGCCGGCGGCGGCGGCGAGGTGCACGGCGTCATCGAGCAGAATTTCGGCCGACCCGACGTGGATCAGCAACGGCGGCAAGCGGCTCAAATCGGCGTGGACCGGAGAAGCCAGAGGCGATGCCGCCGCGGCGCCCGCCAGATAGTGCGCCGCGGCGACGAGCAAACCCTTTTGGGTCAAGGACGGGTCGACGGCCGCCTTGCTCATCATGCTGGGGCTAGAACAGGTCAGATCGGCCCAGGGCGAGATGACAAATGCGGCGGCGGGGCTCGGCAAGCCGGCGTCGCGCGCGGCCACGAGGGTGGCGATGGCCAGGCCGCCGCCGGCGGAGTCGCCGGCAATCACGATCCGAGAGGGCATGAGGCCTTGGTCAAGAAGGGCGCGATACGCCGTTACACCGTCGTCCACCGCCGCCGGAAACGGATGTTCAGGCGCCAAACGATAGTCGATCGCATAGGACGCGACACCCGTTGCGCGACCCAATTCTCCGGCTAAGCCGCGATACGATTGGGCGCCGCCGACGATATAGGCGCCGCCATGCCAATAGAGCAGGGCGGCGCCTTCGGCTACGTCCGGGCTGGTGATCTTTTGCCCCGCGACTCCGCCAAGATTAATGGGTGAAAACATAAGATCCGACGCGACGGGAAAGCCCGCCGTCAGCGCGTCGAACGCGGCGCGCGTTACGACCGGAGCAGCGGCGAAATCAAGATCGCCCGCCCGCATCATACCGATCAGGACATCGAGTTCAGGGTCGGCCATCGGGTTTGCTCCACTGAAGGTCGCACTGGCATTTGCACCGCGATTTGGCGGAAAAGCTAGCCCGATTGCGCCAAAAGCGTCCGACCCGGCTCGGACCACGCCGTCGCCGCGGTGGGGGTTTAAGAGTCGAGATCAAGCGGAAACATTGCCACGGGGGGCGGGGCATTGACCTTTGCCGGTTTCGCCTCAAGATGGCTGGCAAAACGGGGAGGGCGGATTATGGCGAGATGGCTGGCGGCGCTGGCTTTGGCCAGCTTTGTGGCGGTCGGCTTTCCGGTAAACGCAACCCCGCCGCCGGTTGAAGTCTACGGGAAATTGCCGGGGTTCGAAAACGTCCACATCTCGCGGTCGGGAGGTCGCTACGCGTTTGTCGCCGATATCGGCAACGGACGACGGCTGTACGTAATGTCATCGGACGGTAAGCCGATGGAGATCGTCGGCGTTGGCGAGCGAAAGGTGATCGACCTGGCCTGGGCCGGCGAAGATTACGTGCTCGTTCATTTGAGCAATACGGTCAACGTCGGTGCCGATTGGACCGTCTCGAAGATGGAGTTGTCGTCGGTGGTTGTCCTCAATCTCCGCACGCATAAGGTTTTTACAGTGTTCGGCAAGCATGACTCGGTGAACAGCGCCGTGTTCGGCGATTACGGCGTGGCCCACGTCGGGGATCGCTGGTACGGATTTTTCGGCGGCCAAACGCTTGAGTATATTCGGGGCGGCATGGGCGACACGCGTTACGTCAATACGACGACCGAAGGCAACTATATCACGATCAACACGGATCTTTATCGCGTCGATCTGGAGACCGGCAGTCTGAGTATGGTCGCTTCGGGGGAGGCGAGCAGCGCCGGTTGGTTGGTGGGTCCAGACGGGCGGGTGGTTGCGCGCACGACGCGAAATCAAAAATCCGGCGCTTGGCGGGTCATGACGGGGGCGTCCGGCGGCCGGCTGTTGTCGAGTGGCGTGTCGCCGTTCAACGGCGTGGATATTCTAGGACTGGGGCGTAATGGCGACAGTATTCTCATCAGCCACGCCGGCGATGACGGAACGGCCATCGAAGACGCTCCCTTGGCGGGCGGAGCGCCCAAACCGATCGTCCGCAGCGACGCCGCGGATTGGCCGCTGCAAGACGCGGCCACGGGTCGGTGGATCGGAACGATATCGAACGGTGACGAGCCTGTTTACACGATGTTTTCCTCTCCGCTTGACGCCCGTGTGCGCGCCGCCCGTAAAGCCTTTTCCGGCTATTTTACCCGGCTCGTTTCGCAAAGCGACGATTTCGACCACATGATCGTTTTCACGGACGGAAAGGATGACGCCGGGACCTATTGGATTGTCAACATACCTGAAAAGTCGGCCCATCCCCTTGGTTACGCCTACCCGAAAATCGCGTCGCAAGACGTCGGGCAAGTGCGGATGATGGACTACAAGGCCGCCGACGGCTTGGCGCTTCGAGGCGTGCTCACCCTTCCACCGGGACGCGCTCCTAAGAGTTTGCCGCTCGTCGTCATGCCGCACGGCGGGCCGAGCAGCCGCGATTATCCAGGCTTCGATTGGTGGGCGCAGGCCTATGCGGCGCAGGGCTACGCCGTCTTCCAACCCAATTTTCGCGGCTCCAGCGGTTATGGCGCGAAGTTACTGGACGCCGGCGACGGGCAATGGGGGCGTAAGATGCAGACCGATATCTCCGACGGCGTCGCGGAACTTGGCCGCCAAGGGATTGTCGATCCGAAGAGGGCCTGCATCGTCGGTGCGAGCTATGGCGGATATGCGGCCCTCGCCGGGGTGACGGTTCAGCACGGTCTTTATCGCTGCGCGGTCTCCGTGGCCGGGGTCACCGATCTGCAGAAAATGTACGCCACCGATACGCAGGAGTCCGGATACAGCGAGGACGTGACACGCGGCCTGAAGCGTGAACTCGGCGATCGCGCGGGCTGGCGTGAAATTTCCCCGGCGAAGCTCGCGGAAAAGGCGGATGCCCCAATCCTTTTGATCCACGGTAAAGATGATACGGTCGTGCCGATAAGCCAAAGCGACGTGATGGAAAAGGCGCTGATCGCGGCGGGAAAGCCGGTTGAGCGCCTGACCCTGGCGGGAACCGACCATCACCTCTTGAAGGAAGACACGCGGATCGCCCTGCTGAAAGCATCCGTGGCGTTCGTGGAGAAATACAATCCGCCCGACCAGGCGTCTTCCCCGATCGCCGCGGTCGTGCATTAATCACGGGCGGGCAACCGCGAGCGACGCGCGGGCTTCGTTTCGTAAGGAATCCTGATATCAACTGAACCTTGATCAGGAGTCGTATCGTGTCGTTCGCCGTTGCGGAGGAAACGCCCTCGCAGAGCGCTCAGGAGGCGGAAGCGGCTTACGAGCGGTTCGTGTGGAAACATCTGCCGCGCAATTTCGCGGCGCATTATATCCACGGCATGTTGGGCATGACCGGGTTTCGGCTGTTTAACGCCCCGACGTTTTTGCCGACCTATCTTCACCTGCTTTCCGGCTCGGATTTCTTCGTCGGTCTGGGCCAATCCCTGCAGCAATTGGGCAGCGCCGTCTCGCCGGTGATCGGCGCGACATACATCGAACATCGAAAGCGGGTTTTGCCGGTCTCAATGGTGATGGGTACCTTGATGCGCGTGCAGATATTGGGCGTCGCGCTGGCCGGCTTTTTCTTAGGCGGGCGAACCCTGTTGTTCGCCGTATTAGGGTTTTTGTTTCTGCTCGGTTTGTTTGGCGGCGCGCAACAGGTTGCGTTTCAGACCTTGTTGGCCAAGGTCATTCCGACCGCGCGGCGCGGCAGGTTGCAAGCCTTGCGCAACGTTACCGGCGGCGCCATCGCCGCGGGGTTGGCGTGGGTCGCGGGGCGTTACATCATTCAGGCCAATTTGTTTGGCAACGGCTATGGCGTGACGTTCATGCTGGCCTTCGCTCTGACCAGCCTAGGGTTGACGGCTCTGCGTCTGTTGATGGTCGAGCCCATCCCGCCGACTATTCGCGCAAAAAGCCGATTGGTCGCGCGGCTGCGCGAATTTCCCATGCTGCTGACGCAAGATCGGCACTTCATGTTCTTTATCATCGCGCAGCTTTTAACCACCGCCGGGCGGGTGGCGGCGCCCTTTTATATTCTGTTCGCGGGTCGCTCGATGCCGTTGGACGGCAAGACGCTGGGCGTACTGTCTTTGGCTTTTTTGGGCGCTGACACCATCACCAATATGGGTTGGGGTCTGGCCGGCGATCGCTTTGGGTTCCGCGCGACCTTTATGGGTGCTTTGGCGGTATGGATCGGCGCGACCGCGTTGTTGACGGCCGCCCCTTCGCTGGCAGAGAGCCATGCCTTGTTGTTCGCTCCGATAGCGGGCGTGAGAGGGTTAATTTTTTTGGCTTTTTTTGCCCTTGGAGCAGCCCAGTCAGGCTTTTTGATGAGTTCCCAGACCATGGTGCTGGAATTTGGGGCGCGGGACGATATGCCGATGCGCCTTGCTCTAACCTCGACGGCGCAAGGCATTATGAATGCCATCGGACCTTTGCTTGGCGGCGTGGTCGCCGCGATGGCGGGGTACCAAGTTTTGTTCGCAATTTCGATCGCCTGTCTGGCGGCGGCTCTGCTGATGTTTGCATTTTTGATCGAGGAACCGCGCTTTCGGACCCTAGCGGTTAGAGCCGACGATGTGCTATAATCTGTGATCTCAGATTCGCATCAAGGACCTTTCATGCGCATTGGCGTTCCCACAGAAATTAAGACCTTGGAATTTCGCATCGGCGCGACGCCGGGGATCGTTCAGCGCTTGGTCCATGAGGGTCATGAGGTGTTCGTCGAAGCCGGCGCCGGGGCGGGAATTGGCCTCGCGGACCGGGTTTATCAGGACGTCGGTGCGACGATTTTGTTGAACGCCGACGCGGTATTCGACGCCGCCGACATGATCGTCAAGGTGAAGGAGCCGCAGGCAGTCGAGATCGCCCGGCTCAAGCCCCATCACATTCTTTTCACCTATCTGCATTTGGCCGCCGATCCCGACCAAGCGCACGGGCTGATGACGTCAGGCTGCACGGCCATCGCCTACGAAACCGTAACTGATCGTTTCGGCCGTTTGCCGCTTTTGGCCCCGATGAGTCAGGTCGCGGGTCGGATGGCGGTGGACGTAGGAGCCTACCACCTGCTCAAGCCACAGGGCGGACGTGGTTTATTGCTCGGAGGGGCGCCCGGCGTACTGCCAGCCAAGGTGCTGATCCTCGGTGGCGGCGTCTCGGGAAAGCACGCCGCGCAAATGGCTGTGGGACAGCGCGCTGACGTTACCTTATTCGATATCTCGGCCGCGCGTCTTGAAGAACTGGACGATCAGTTCGGCGGTCGGGTCAAGACCTGCTTTTCCACGCATGATTTGGTGGCCGACCTGCTGCCGACCGCCGATCTGGTGATCGGTTGCG
>JANXWN010000233.1 GCA_025351125.1 Caulobacteraceae bacterium
CCCTTGTCCTTAAGCACTTGCGATACGCGCACGGCCATCCTCCCTGGCTTTAAAAGCTTCAGAGCGAAAGGCTCCGCCGAAATCGGCGAACAATCAAGGCGCGATTACGTGATCGCGCCGACGTCCGGCTAAGGCCGCGGCCGGACCGATCAGAACAAGCCCGGCGAGGAAGCCGAAAACGTGCGCCTGCCATGCCACCGGCGCGCCGGTGGCTCCCGGGGTCAATCCGGACACCCCCAACGCAACATTGGCGATAATCCACGCGGCGGACATTCCCAGAAATCGCCGTCCGACCCACGATCCCAAGCCCCCGCGCCCCTCGATCAAACGCGCCGCGGCGCCGAACAGGCCGGACGCCGCGCCAGATGCGCCGACCAGAGCCCAAGATGCGCCTGGACTGAAGACATCAGCCCAAGCGGCGTAGCCAAGCGCCGCTAGCGCGCCGCACAACAGGAAAAAACCAGCGAACGCCATCGCGCCACGTAGGTGCAAGCCGAGATAGCGGGCGACGGGTGTGCCGAAGGTCAGCGTGAAGGCGCCGTTCATCAAAACGTGCGCCCAGCCGGCGTGCACGAACAAATAACTGAGCAAATGATAGCCGTCGCGGGGGTTGAGATCCCGGGCCGTCAGCGCGAACTGAGCGCCGCCGTCCTGACTGAGCTTTTGCAGCAAAAACGCAATCAATAGCGTGGCCACCAACGTCCAGACCGGCCACGGTACGTTGAACGCCGGCTCCCGCCGGGACGCGGAATCGACGCTATCGCGCATCGGCGGTTTCGAAGATCGGCGCGTCCAGCGCGATCGGCGCGGCGCGGCCCAAAATCATGTCCGCGACCTTTTCGGCGATCATGATCGTCGGCGCATTCGTGTTTCCGCCCACCAAAGTCGGCATGACTGAGGCGTCGGCGACCCGTAGGCCGCGTAAGCCGCGAACCTTGAGCGATGAATCGACCACCGCCATCATATCATCCGCCGTGCCCATGCGGCAGGTTCCCACCGGATGGTAAATGGTTTCCGCGGCACGGCGAATCCACGCGTCGATATCGTCGCCGCTCGCGACGGAGCGGCCAGGAACGCATTCGCCGGCGTGAATTGCAGTGAGCGCGCTTTGCCCCGCCACGTCGCGGACGATTTCCACGCCGGCCCGCAAGGCGCGGCGATCCTCTTCGGTCGCGAGATAGCCCGCGTAGATCGCCGGATCATCCAACGGATCGGCTGATCGCGCCGCGATGCGACCGCGACTTTCCGGACGCAGTTGGCAGACGTGCACGGTAAAGCCATCGCGCGCCACCGGCTCTTTGCCATGATTGACCATGATCGCCGCCACGCAATGCAATTGCAGGTCGGGACGGTCGAGATCGGGGCGCGACTTGAGAAATGCGCCCGCCTCCAGGAAGTTCTGCCGACCGGGACCTTGTCCGCGCACCATATAATTAAGCCCGGTTACCAGACGATTGAGACCCTTGTTATGGGAATACGCAGTTGTAACATCGGGCGTGTCCCAACTGAGACTCATGTCCAAATGATCCTGCAGATTGGCCCCGACGCCCTTCAACGCGTGATGAGACGGCAAGCCAACGGCGCGCAATTCATCGGGATCGCCGATTCCCGAGAGCTGCAAAATATGCGGCGACTGTACCGCGCCGGCGCTCAGGATCACCTCGGCGTCGGCGTGCACGGCGCGGACCTTTCCGGCCTGCACAAACTCGACGCCGATAACCCGATCCTTTTCCAGCAACAACTTGGTAGTGCGCGCGTCGATTTCGACCTTCAGATTGGGACGCGACAAAGCCGGGCGTAGAAAGGCTGTCGACGCGCTCCAGCGACGACCGTCCTTGATCGTCAGCTGATAGGGGCCGAACCCCTCTTGTTGAAAACCGTTGAAATCCGTCGTTACAGCGTGTCCCGCCTGCCGTCCGGCCTCGATAAAGCCGCCAAAAATCGGGTTGGGCGTAATGCCGGTCGAAACATGCAGCGGACCATCGGCGCCATGATAGTCGTCGCCGCCGCCCTCCAAATTTTCCGATCGCTTAAAATACGGCAGGACATCGGCATAGCCCCAGCCCTCCAGTCCCATTTGTCGCCATTGATCATAGTCGCGCGCGTGGCCGCGGATATAAATCATGCCGTTGATCGACGATGATCCGCCCCAGCCTTTGCCGCGCGGCCACCAAAGTCTACGGTTATCGAGATGAGGCTCGGGCTCGGTCCAAAATCCCCAATTATGGGGACCTTTCTCGGCCAATAAGGCGCCGGCCCCGGCCGGCATTTTGACCAGGATCGAGTTATCCTTCCCACCCGCTTCAAGCAAAAGCACTTTGATGGCCGGATCAGCCGACAGGCGATTGGCTAACACG
>JANXWN010000251.1 GCA_025351125.1 Caulobacteraceae bacterium
GATCGGGCTTGGCGGCGGGGGTGGCGTCGGCGCCGATGACGGCGGCGAAGTGGTGCGTCAGATCCAAAGCGGCGAGAAGGGCGAGCGACAAATCAGTCCGTTTGTTGGTGCAAACGGCAAGGCGGGCGCCGCTGCTCGCCAGGCGGTCCAAGGCGGCGATCACGCCGGGGAACGGGCGGCTGTCGATGGCAATGTTGGCGCGATAATGCGTGATAAAGCGCTCGAACAAGCGATCGAGCGTTTCAGCATCGGCTGGAGCGCCCGCTGCCTCGAACCCGCGCGCGATCAAGGCCCGCGCGCCGCGCCCAATCATGCTGCGCGCTGACGCCAAGCCCAGAGGCGCGACGCCTTGTTCGGCGAGCAGTACGTTCAGGGTGGCGATCAAATCAGGCGCGGTGTCGATCAAGGTGCCGTCGAGATCAAAAACAATGGTCGCGCCCGCAAGGGAGCCGGTGACACGCTCGGCGAGGACGGAAGAATCAGGGGGCAAACGGGGGCTCCGGCGGGGCGACGACTCGGTTGTGTTTGCGCGGATCGGCGGGCGCGTGGCAAGGAGGAAACGATATCCTTCGCCACTCGCCGAAAGGTTCAGACATGTCATCGACGCCCGATCGCGACCGCGCCGCGATCATTTTGGCCGCCGGGCGCGGTGAGCGGATGCGCTCGCCCACGCCGAAGGTGCTGCATTCCATCGCCGGGCGCGCCATGCTCGATCACGCCATCGATGCCGCGCGGAACGCGGGCTGTGGGCGGATCGTGGTCGTGGTGGGGGACCACTCGCCGGCGGTTCGCGCCCATGTTGTCCAGCGATTGGGCGAGGCGTCGGTCGCCCTTCAGGACCCGCCCTTGGGCACCGGCCATGCGGTGTTGGCGGCAAAAAACGCGCTGGAGGGTTTCGTCGGCGACGTCTTGGTGACCTACGCCGACGGCCCCCTGCTGACCGCGCAAGGAGTCGCCCCGCTGTTTGGGCTGCGGGCGGCGGGCGCCGATATCGCGGTGTTGGGATTTACCGCGCACGACCCCGGCGGTTATGGCCGGTTGATCGTGGACGGTGCGGGCGGGCTATCCGCTATCGTCGAGGCCAAGGACGCCGACCCCGAGCAGCGCGCGATAACCGCCTGCAATTCCGGCGTGCTGTTGGCCGACGCGGGCCTGTTGTTCGAGCTCCTCGCCAAGGTCGGCAACGCCAATGCCAAGGGCGAATATTATCTGACCGACGTGATCGGCTTGGCCGTCAACGCGGGGCGGTCGGTTAAGGTGGCCTTCGCCGACGAAGACGAAGTGGCCGGCGTCAATTCTCAAGCCGAACTGGCGGCTGCCGAACGGGCCTTCCAAACGCGCCGGCGCGGCGCCTTGATGGAGGCGGGCGTGACGATGAGCGCGCCAGATACGGTTCACCTCGCCTGGGACACCACTATCGCGGGCGGGGCGCGGGTCGAGCCGTTTGTTGTGTTCGGGCCGGGCGTGACGGTGGAAACCGGGGCGGTGATCCGGGCCTTCAGCCATTTGGAAGGCGCGCACGTCGGCGAAGGCGCCTTGATTGGACCCTATGCGCGCTTGCGGCCTGGCGCGGATATCGGGGCCGCGGCGCATATCGGCAATTTCGTGGAGGTCAAAAAAGTCAAGATTGGCGCCGGCGCCAAGGCCAATCACTTAAGCTATTTGGGCGACGGCACGGTCGGCGCCGGAGCTAACATCGGCGCCGGCACGATCTTCTGCAATTACGACGGCTTCGACAAGTTCCAGACCCACATCGGCGATCACGCCTTCATCGGCTCCAACAGCGCGCTGGTCGCGCCGGTGAGCGTGGGCGCGGGCGCCTATACCGGCTCGGGTTCGGTGATCACCCGGGACGTCGCATCGGATGCCTTGGCGGTGGCGCGGGGGCCACAGGTGGAAAAACCGGGTTGGGCCGCGGCCTTCCGCGCCCGCAAACTGGCCGCCAAGGGTCGGCCGTGAGCGTTGACGATCAAAAACGCGCGGCGGGCGAGGCCGCCGCCGCGCTGGCCCAAGACGGTATGACGATCGGCCTTGGCACCGGCTCGACGGCGGCGTGGTTCGTGAAGGCTTTGGCGGCGCGCGGTTTGGTCGCAATAAAAGGCGTTCCGACCTCCGTGACAACGGCTGAGCTGGCCCAATCGTTGGCCATCCCGCTCGTGGCGCTGGAGGATGCGGGGCCGATCGATTTGACCGTCGACGGCGCCGACGAGATCGGGCCGGGGCTCGCGTTGATCAAGGGCGGGGGCGCGGCCCTTTTGCGTGAAAAACTGGTGTGGGAAGCGTCGCGTCGCTGTGTGGTCATTGCCGACGGCGCCAAATACGTCGCGCAATTGGGCGCCTTTGCTTTGCCGGTCGAGGTCGTGGCCTTCGGACACGCGACGACGGCGGCGCGGATCGATGTGGCGATAGGCGCGCTCGGGATCACCGCGACGGCGGTGTTGCGGACAAAGCACGCCGCCGCGGTGCGGACCGATAATGGGAACCTGATCTATGATGTCCCGTGCGGGACGATCCCCGACACGGCCGCCCTGGCGAGCACGCTCAAAGGCCTGACCGGCGTGGTCGAACACGGCCTGTTTCTCAACCTCGCCGAACGCGCCTTGATCGGCACGGACGGCGGGGTCGTCACCCTCTTCCCTTAAGACAGGTCCCGCCATGTCCACTTACGACTATGATCTCTTCGTCATCGGCGCCGGGTCCGGCGGCGTGCGGGCGGCGCGCTTGGCGTCTCAGACCGGCGCGCGGGTGGCGGTGGCGGAGGAGGATCGCGTCGGCGGCACTTGCGTCGTTCGCGGCTGCATCCCGAAAAAGTTCATGGTTTACGCCAGCGAATTTTCCGCCGGTTTCAAAAGCGCCGCAGGGTTCGGCTGGACCGTCGGCGAACCGACCTTCGATTGGGACGCGTTCCATACCGCCAGCGACATCGAGATCGCGCGGTTGTCGGGGATTTATGTGCGCAATCTGCACAACGCCGGGGTCGAGATCGCCCATTCCCGCGCCGAATTGGCCGACGCCCATACGTTGAAGCTGGTGGGCGAAGACCGCACGGTCACCGCCGACAAGATCCTCATCGCCACCGGCGGTTGGCCGACATTGCCCGCCGATCTGCCGGGAATCGAATACGCGATCAGCTCCAACGAAGCCTTTCATTTGCCGACCCTGCCTAAACGCATTTTGATCGTCGGCGGCGGCTATATCGCCGTCGAGTTCGCCGGCATTTTCAACGGCCTGGGCGTCGAGACGACCCTGCTCTATCGCGGCGCGAACATATTGCGTGGCTTCGACGACGACGTGCGCACGCACTTGGCGGGCGAGATCGAGCGGCGCGGGATCACGGTCGTCTTGGATTGTAATCATACCGCGATTGAAAAAACCGCGGGCGGCGTCGTCAGCCGGCTCTCCAGCGGCCACGATGTCGAGACCGACGTAGTGATGTTCGCCACCGGACGGGCGCCCAATACCGATGGATTGGGCTTGGAAGCCGCCAGCGTCGCTTTGAACGACAAGGGCGCGGTGATCGTCGACGCGTACTCGAAAACCAACGTCGACAACATCTGGGCGGTCGGCGACGTCACCGACCGGATCAACCTCACCCCCGTCGCCATCCGCGAAGCCGCCGCCTTCGTCGAAACGGTGTTCAAGGACAATCCAACATCGTTCGATCACGAACACGTCGCCAGCGCGGTGTTCTCGCAGCCGCCGGTCGGGTCGGTCGGCCTCAGCGAAGCGGACGCGCGGCGCGGCGGTCGCAAGATCGATATTTATCGCTCGGTGTTCCGTCCGATGAAGGCGACGTTCTACGGCGGCGAGGACAAGACGCTGATGAAGTTGGTGGTCGACGCCGCCGACGAACGCATCCTCGGCTGTCACATTGTCGGCCCCGACGCGCCGGAGATGATCCAAATAGCCGCTATTTCCATAAAGCTGGGCATCACCAAGAAACAATGGGACGAAACCTGTGCCGTCCACCCCACCGCGGCGGAAGAATTGGTGACCATGAAGGAACCCTACGTCGCCCCAGGCATGGGTTAAGGGCGACCGCGGCCCGGCACACCGTCAGTAAAACCGTAACTCGAATTGCCGCGCATCGTCTTCGCGCCGAAAAAACAGACGCGTCACCGTGCCGGCGCTGTGGAAATCCCAGTCCTTGCCCCGCGGTCCCACGCGCCGGATCAGCCAATCGTGAACCGGCAGGTTGAGAATCAATCCGTCGACGAACGGCGAAAGGCCGATCTTCTTGGGCGCGATAACCGTGATGGGTTCACGTTTCATCGCCCCCACCCGCCTCAGTTTGGCGCTGACACTGAGCCAATCGCTTTCGACACTCGCGCGGTCGTCGCCGTTTTCGGATCGCTCGGGACTGGCGGCGCCGCCGGCTGTAAGGGCCGCGAGCAAGACATCGGCGGCGGTGCGGACGCGTCGAAAGGCCTCGTCCGAGCCACCCAGGTCCGGGTGAGCCCGTTTCGCCGCTTTGCGAAAGGCGGCCAGGATTTCATCGGCGTCGGCATTGCGCCCGACACCGAGGATCGTCCGGTGGGTCTCGCTCATGGGCAGGATCGACTCATACGCTGGCGATTATATCAGAATGCCAACTGCCTCGCAGATCACCTGCAATCGGGCGTTCGCGTGGCGCGGAAAAATGGAGGTTGGGGGGGAGTGAAATTTTCTTTCGACGAAGCCGACTTTGCCAATTCCCGCCCTTTGCGCTAAGTCCCCGCCCTTCCTACAAGGCGACGATGCGATGACTGAGCGGTGGATCCCGGCGTCCTGGAGACAGAAGCCGGCCAAGCATATTCCGAACGACTATCCCGACCCCGCCGAGGTGACGCGGGTGGAGGACCAATTGCGCCGCATGCCGCCGCTGGTGTTCGCGGGTGAGGCGCGGCGGTTGAAATCGCTGTTGGGCGACGTGGCGGCGGGCAAGGCGTTTTTGCTGCAGGGCGGCGACTGCGCCGAGAGTTTTAAGGAATTTTCCGCCGATAATATTCGCGACACGTTCCGCCTGATTTTGCAAATGGCGGTTGTCCTGACGTTTGCCGGCGGAAAGCCGGTGGTCAAGGTCGGGCGCATGGCCGGGCAATTCGCCAAACCCCGCTCCGAACCGATCGAGACGATCGGCGGCGTCACCCTGCCGTCGTATCGTGGCGACAATATCAACGGCATGGAGTTCGAGGCCGCCGCGCGCGCGCCCGACCCCGAACGGCTGCTGAAGGCTTATGCGCAATCGGCCTCCACCCTTAATCTGCTGCGCGCCTTCGCCGGCGGCGGCTATGCCGATTTGCACAATATCCATCGCTGGACCCTCGGCTTCGTCGACGACAGCCCGCAGGGCGCGCGCTATGCCGATCTTACCGACAAGATTTCCGAATCCTTGACCTTCATGGAGGCCATCGGCGTCACCCCGCAGAGCCATCCCGGTTTGCATCAGGTCGAGTTCTTCACCTGCCACGAGGCGCTGTTGCTGGGCTTCGAAGAGGCGATGACGCGGGTCGATTCGACCTCCGGCGATTGGTACGACGTTTCGGCGCATTTGCTTTGGATCGGCGAGCGCACCCGCCAATTGGACGGCGCGCACGTCGAATTCATGCGCGGCATCCAAAACCCTATCGGTCTGAAGGTCGGCCCGACGCTCGAAGCCGACGCGTTGTTATCGCTGATCGACACCCTGAATCCGCACGACGAGCCCGGCCGGTTGACGCTCTACGGGCGGTTCGGCTCGGACAAGATAGCCGCGCGCCTGCCGGCGCTGATGCGCGCCACCCGCGCCGCCGGACGGCAAGTGGCGTGGGCCATCGATCCGATGCACGGCAATACCCTGAAAGCTGGAAATACCGGCTACAAAACCCGACCGTTCGACCGGATTTTGTCGGAAGTGCGCAGCTTTATCGAAATCGCTCAAGCCGAGGGCGTGCACCCCGGCGGCGTGCATCTAGAGATGACCGGCCAGAATGTCACCGAGTGCCTGGGCGGCGCGCGCGCTGTTAGCGAGGGTGAATTGGGCGACCGCTATCACACCCACTGCGACCCGCGCCTCAACGGCGAGCAGGCGCTTGAGCTGGCGTTTTTGGTGGCGGAAAAGCTGAAAGCCGGGCGAACGGCCGCCGCAGCTCAGGCCGCGGAATAGTTCTTCAAAAAACCGCCGGCGCCGGCCCGCTCCGCTAAGGGGAGGGTGGCCGTAAAAGACGCTAGCCCAACGCCCAGCCTTCTTCGCGTTCGACGCCGGCGACGACGTCGCCGGCGATGCCTTTAGGCGCGCTAAACAAACCGGCCAAAGCGCCGGTCTCATCCAGCTTGGCGAAGTGTTCGACCAAGGCGCGCATGTGCGCCGCGTCCTTGGATTCGCCGGGCAGCGGCGAGACGACGGCGGCGGCGGCGTTGATTTCTGCGGCGACGACGTCGACGCCCGCGAGCGCGTTTTCCGTCAGAGCCGTCCAACCGGTTTCGAACGGCCAAATTCGCATCGCCTCCCCGCGCGCCTCTTTAAGGCGGCGCACGAGCGGGATACCCAGAATCGCTTGGCCACCGACCGCGCCGTTGTAATACAGCTTCCACACCGGGTTGGGGCTCTTTTGCGCCGCTTCCAGATGCCGCAATTCCGGCACGTCGCCGGGGCCGTGGTCGCGCCCGCGCTTCGGCTGCAGGGTGGTCAGGGTGTCGCGCGGCGGACAGCCCCAGAAGGGAAACGGCCCGCCGGTCAGCCGCCGGTTGATTTCCGAGCCGACGCCGAAGCGGTTGTTGGTGTTGTCGGCTTTATCCTTGACCATCTTGGCCAGCTGATCCCACAGCGCCCGCCACGGCGCCTCGCCGGGCAGTTTTAGACCCGCCGCCAGACCACGCGGCAGGCCCAGCGGAAAGTCGAAACCGATCAAGGTCCGCTCGCGGCGCTTGGCGCGATCGTCCAGAACAGAGGCGATCAGGGCTTCGGCTTGGGCGCGGGTGGCAGGATTGTGCGCCTCGAACGCCAGGCGAAAGCGCACGTCGCGCTTGAGCACACCGATCCACACCGAGTCCGCGCCGGTCGTCGGCTTGGTCGCGGTGTTCCAGTGAACCATCAGATAGGCGTTGAATAAACGGGCCACGAAAAATCCTTGGGGCGCCGTGCAAGACCGACGGCCGGTAACGAAGGCGGCCTCCAAGAGACCACCGGCGCAGTGATGTCAACGCCGTGTGACGGCGTCCGCGCCCTTCCTCCCTCCCCTTAATGGGGAAGGTCGAGACGACGCGAAGCGACGTCCGGGATGGGGAAATCCCGGTCAGCACCGGCATGCTGAACGCATCACAGCGACCCGCCCGCCCCGCCGCGCGGCCTACCCTCCCGAAAAAGGGGAGGAAGGAAAAGCACCTAGCTGAGTTTGACGAGCATCTTGCCGAGGTTTTCGCCTTTGAACAGTTTCATAAAGGCGGCGGGGGCGTTTTCGATGCCGTGTTCCACCGTTTCGCGCGCCTGGACCTTGCCCGACGCGATCCAGCCGGCCATGTCCTGCACGAAACCGCCCATCATGTCGAAATG
>JANXWN010000253.1 GCA_025351125.1 Caulobacteraceae bacterium
GAACGGGAACTGGAATTCCTTCAGAAGCGCGCGCGCCTCGTCATCGGTCTTCGCAGTCGTGGCGACGATGATGTCCATGCCCCACATCTGATCGATCTCGTCGTAGTTGATCTCCGGGAACACGATGTGTTCGCGCAGACCGAGGGCGTAGTTGCCCCGACCGTCGAAAGAGGTGGGCTTCAGGCCCCGGAAGTCCTTCACCCGCGGCAGAGCCACGGTGATCAGGCGATCCAGGAACTCGTACATCCGATCGGCTCGCAGGGTGACCTTGGCGCCAATAACCATGCCCTCGCGCAGCTTAAAGCCGGCGATCGAGGTGCGGGCCTTGGTCGGCAAGGGCTTCTGGCCGGTGATCGCGGCCAAATCCTTCATTGCCGTAACGGTCTTTTTGGAGTCGGCCACGGCCTCGCCGATACCCATGTTCACGACGATCTTATCGAGCCGGGGAATCTGCATTTCGTTGGTGTAGCCAAATTGATCCTTCATCGTCTTGCGAATGCGCTGACGATATTCGGACTTCATCCGCGGCTCATAAGCGGTCTCAGCCATTGATCACCTCACCGGTGGTCTTGGCCACCCGAACTTTTTTATCGCCGTCGATGCGGAAACCCACGCGCGTCGCCTTGCCGCCGGCGTCGGCGATGGCGACGTTGGACAAATGCAGGCTGGCTTCCTTGGATTTGATGCCGCCCTGCGGGTCCGATTGGGTCGGACGCGTGTGACGTTTGACCAGATTGAGGCCCTGCACGACGACGCGGTTGTCCTTGGGCAGAACCTTCAGCACGGCGCCGCTGCGGCCCTTGTCCTTGCCGGCCAGGAGCACGACGCGGTCGCCCTTTTTAATCTTGGCCGACATTACAGCACCTCCGGGGCGAGCGAGATGATTTTCATATGGCCTTTGGCGCGCAATTCGCGCGGAACGGGGCCGAAAATCCGCGTGCCGATCGGTTCGGACTGCTTGTTGACGATAACGGCCGCGCTCTTGTCGAAGCGGATCACCGATCCGTCCTTGCGCTTGATCGCCGCGGCGGTGCGCACGACGATGGCTTGCAACACGTCGCCTTTTTTCACGCGACCACGCGGAATGGCTTCTTTCACCGAGACGACGATCTTGTCGCCGACGGCCGCATAGCGGCGACCCGCGCCGCCGAGCACCTTGATGCACATCACACGACGCGCGCCGGAGTTATCGGCGACCTCTAAATTGGTCTGAGTCTGGATCACGGTTCGATCCTTTCAATCAAGCGCTGACCGAGGAGTCGCCCTTAGGCAGGACTTCCCAGGTTTTCAGCTTGGATTTGGGGGCGCATTCCATGATGCGAGCAAACTCGCCGGCCTTGTAAAGATTGGCCTCGTCATGGGCGTGGTAACGCTTCGAACGACGCACGGTTTTTTTCAATAAAGGGTGCAGGAAGGTACGCTCGACCTTCACAATGACCGTCTTGTCGCCCTTGTCGGAGACGACCAGTCCTTCGAGAATTCGTTTGGGCATGATTCTTCTTTTCTTCAGGCGACGGCGGACGTGGCGCGCAACGTCGTCTTGATGCGCGCGATGTCACGACGCACCTCTTGCACCCGGTGGGTTTTCTCCAACTGGCCAGTCGCCGCCTGAAAGCGCAGGTTGAACTGTTCTTTCTTGAGCGACAGGAGTTGGTCGGTCAGTTGATCAGGCGTCAGACGCCGTACCTCATCGATCTTCATTGCATAATCTCCGCTTCGGCGGCGATGCGCGTGACGATCCGGGTTTTGACCGGCAGCTTGGCGGCGCCTAACCGCAGGGCTTCGCGCGCGATATCGTCGGAAACGCCGTCGACCTCAAACATGATCCGACCCGGCGCGACGCGCGCGGCCCAGTATTCAACGGCGCCCTTGCCCTTGCCCATCCGCACTTCGGCCGGTTTGTCGCTGACCGGAACGTCCGGAAAAATGCGAATCCATACCCGGCCCTGCCGCTTCATTTGGCGGGTAATCGCGCGGCGGGCCGCTTCGATCTGCCGGGCGGTAATTCGTTCGGGTTGGGTGGACTTCAGGCCATGCGAGCCGAAGTTCAGCGCAAAGCCGCCCTTGGCGAGACCGTGGATCTTGCCCTTGAACTGCTTACGGTATTTGGTTTTTTTCGGTGAAAGCATAATCTAAACCTTAGGCGGCCGCAGCGCCGCGGTCACGGCGCGGGGCGCGGTCGGGACGATCGCCGCGGCCTTCACGGCCGCCGCCCTCGCCGGCCGGACCGGACTCGGTGGCCAAGCGTTTGTCGAGCGCCATCGGATCGTGCTCGAGCACTTCGCCCTTAAACACCCAAGTTTTGACGCCGATGATGCCGTAGGTCGTTTTGGCTTCAAAGAAGCCGTAGTCGATGTCGGCCCGCAAGGTGTGCCGCGGCACACGACCTTCGTGGTAGCTTTCGGCCCGGGCGATTTCGGCGCCGCCCAGACGACCGGCGACTTCGACGCGAACCCCCTTGGCGCCCAGACGCATCGCCGACTGCATCGAGCGCTTCATGGCGCGGCGAAAGGCGATGCGACGCTCGAGTTGTTGAGCAATGCTTTCGGCGATCAATTGCGCGTCGGTCTCGGGCTTGCGAACTTCGACGATGTTGAGGTGAACCTCGCCTTCGGTCATGGCCGCCAGATCACTGCGCAGCTTTTCGATGTCCGCGCCTTTTTTGCCGATGATCACGCCGGGCCGCGCGGCGTAGATGGTCACGCGGCATTTTTTGTGCGGCCGCTCGATAATGATGCGAGAGACGCCGGCTTGATACAGCCGCTTTTTCAGCTCTTTGCGAACCTTGATGTCGTCATGCAGCAGACGAGAATATTCTTGTCCACTCGCGAACCAGCGGCTGTCCCAGGTGCGATTGCTGCCCAGGCGCAAGCCGATCGGATTAACTTTCTGACCCATCAGACGGCCCCACCCAACTCGCGGACCACGATGGTGATCTCGGAAAACGGTTTTTCAATACGCGACGACCGACCACGCGCTCGGGCCGAGAAGCGCTTCATGATCATGTTCTTGCCGATATAGGCTTCGGCCACGACGAGATTGTCGATATCGAGGTTGTGATTGTTTTCGGCGTTCGAAATCGCCGAATACAAAGCCTTACGCACATCGGCGGCGATACGTTTGGGGCTGAATTCCAATTCGTTGAGGGCGCGTTGCACTTTTAGGCCCCGGATAGATTGGGCTACGACATTGAGCTTGCGGGCGCCGGTGCGCAGGGTGCGCACCTTGGACATCGCTTCGATCGGCTTAAGGCGCCGCTCTTTGGCTTGCTTGCTCATGTTACTTCCTCTTCGCCTTCTTATCGGCAGCGTGACCGGGGAAATAACGCGTGGGCGCGAACTCGCCGAATTTCATCCCGACCATGTCCTCGCCGACCAGCACGGGCACGTGTTTGTGGCCGTTGTGCACGCCGAAGGTGAGGCCGACGAATTGCGGCATGATCGTCGAACGACGCGACCAAGTCTTGATCACATCCTTGCGGCCCGAACCTTGCAACGCTTCCGCTTTTTTCAGCAGATAGCCATCGACAAACGGACCTTTCCAAACCGAGCGCGTCATCGCTTAGCGGGCCTTCTTCACATGGCGACTGCGGATAATAAATTTATCCGTGGTCTTGTTGCTGCGGGTCTTATGGCCCTTGGTGGGTTTGCCCCACGGCGTAACCGGGTGGCGACCGCCTGACGTGCGGCCTTCGCCGCCGCCGTGCGGGTGATCGATCGGGTTCATCGCCACGCCGCGCACGTGCGGACGACGGCCCTTGTGGCGAACGCGTCCGGCCTTACCGAGCACCTCGTTCATGTGATCTTGGTTCGATACAGCGCCGACGGTGGCCATGCAGGTATCCTGTACCATCCGCAACTCACCCGAATTTAAGCGGATTTGCGCATAACCGGCATCACGACCGACCAGTTGAGCGTAAGCGCCGGCGGAACGGGCGACCTGGCCACCCTTCATCGGCTTGAGCTCTATATTGTGGATGATCGTGCCGATCGGCATCGCGCGCAAAGGCGAAGCGTTGCCCGGTTTGACGTCGACCTTTTCGCTGGCGATGATTTCATCACCGGCCTTAAGCCGTTGCGGCGCCAGGATATAGGCCAGCTCTCCGTCGGCGTATTTGATCAGAGCAATGAAGGCGGTGCGATTGGGATCATATTCCAGGCGCTCGAC
>JANXWN010000259.1 GCA_025351125.1 Caulobacteraceae bacterium
AGGTGCTACCCAATCCGGCGATGGCGACGCCGCCCATCGCCAAGATCCAGGCGATCGGAACGCCGGCCATCCAAAACGCGGCCCCGAACACCGTGGTTATCAAGACGGTTTGACCGATGTCGGGCTCCATCAGCAACAGAACCACCGCCGTGCCGTACAGCAAGAAGGCGATGGAGACGCCCGGCACGCCCTCCCCTTTCTGACCTTCGGCGAACATCCAGGCGATCAGAACGATCAGCGCCGGCTTCATGAACTCGGACGGCTGCAGGGTGAAGCCGGCGACCTCGACCCAACGCGTGGCGCCCTTGGCGGCATGGCCCATGAAGGGCAGGGCGATCATGGCCGCGATGGCGACCAGATAGACGAAAAAAGCCACCCGCCGGACGCCGCGCGACGACAGCATGGAGCTCGACAGCACCAGAACGGCGCCGCCGGCGGCGAAGATGCACTGGCGAACGGCAAAATGGAACGGCCAGGCGATGCCGATCCGCGCCGCCGCCGCCGGACTTGTGCCAAATTGCAGCAGCACGCCCAGGAAGATTAATATGGCGGTCACGCCAAGCAAAATGTGATCGGTGGTCCACCACCAGACGCCCAGCGGCGTTCGGTCGGTGCGCGGAAAGGCGTGATTTTGCGCGGTCATGCGTGCGCCTCTTTGGGGTCCACGGCGGTCGCCAAGCGACCTTGACATAGGCCGTGGACCGCCGCGCGGAAGGCTTCGCCGCGGGCTTCGAAGTCGCTGAATTGATCAAATGACGCGCAGGCCGGACTGAACAGCACGATGGGCGCGCCTCCTGACGTCTTCACCTCGGCGCGCGCGTCGGCGAAGGCGGCGCGCACTGCGACGTCCACGGTTGCGAACTCCGCGCAAGGCGCTTGGCCGGCGAGGGTCGCGGCAAACCCTGGCGCGGCCTCGCCGATCAGATAAGCCTTGACGACATGCGGGAACAGGTCGGCCAAGTCGTCGATGCCGCCGGCTTTGGGGCGTCCGCCGGCGATCCAATACACCTGGGGATAAGCGCTTAACGCCTGTCGCGCGGCGTCGGTATTGGTGGCTTTGGAGTCGTTGACGAATCGCACGCCGCCCAATGTTCCGATCGGTTCCATGCGGTGCGCGAGCCCGGGGAAGCTCAACAGCCCGGCGGCGGCGTCGTCGGCCGATACGCCCAAGGCGCGGGCGGCGGCGTAGGCGGCGGCGGCGTTTTGCCAATTATGGCGGCCGGGCAGGGCGCGCGCCTGGGTCAAATCGGCCACCCGCGTCACGCGACCGTCGGTGGCGTCGTACAACACGCCTTGCAAAGCATAGATACCGCGCCCCATCGCCTGCCGCGCGCTGATCGGCCAGATGGTGCGATGATTGGCGGCGGTGATTTCGGTGCAGATCCGCCGACCCCACGCATCGTCGACGCCGATCACGGCGGTGTCGCCTTTGATCTGTCCCAGCAGAATGCGGCGCTTGGCGGCGGCGTAACCGTCCATATCGCCGTGTCGGTCGAGATGATCGGGGGTGATGTTGAGAATGATCGATACATCCGGCTTGAGGCTGGAGGTCAGGTCAAGCTGATACGACGACAGCTCCAACACATACACGGCGCCGCCGTGCATCGGTTCCAGATCCAACACCCCGACGCCGATATTACCGCCGATCCGCACGTCGCGACCGGCCTGCGCCAATACATGCCCGATCAGGGCCGTCGTCGTCGATTTGCCATTGGTGCCGGTGATAGCGACGATCTTGGGCCGTTTGTGGTTGGGAGCGGCGGCGACGGCGCGCGCGAAAAGTTCGATGTCACCGACAATGGGCACGCCCGCTTCACGCGCCTTGACGACCGTCCAATGCGGCGCGGGGTGAGTCAGCGGAACGCCGGGCGACAGCACGAGGGCCGAGAATTTCGACCAATCGGCGTCGGCGAGATCCAGGACGGTAAACCCGTCCGCCGCCGCCGCCTCGCGCGCCGTGACGGTTTCGTCCCACGCCACCACCGTCGCGCCGCCGGTCGCCAGGGCGCGCGCCGCCGCCAACCCCGAACGGGCGAGCCCGAACACGGCGACGGTGCATCCTTCAAAGCCGGCGACGGAGATCATGGCGTGTCCAAGGTCCCCCTACCGCAACTTCAAAGTGGCGAGGCCAAGCATGGCCAGCATGATCGCGACGATCCAAAATCGGATGACGACGGTCGGCTCGGACCAACCGAGCCGCTCGAAGTGGTGATGAATGGGGGCCATCAGGAACACCCGCCGCCCGGTGCGCTTGAACCACAGCACCTGGATGATCACCGAAACGGTCTCGATAACAAACAAACCGCCGACAATCGCCAGAACAATCTCGTGCTTGGTGGCGACGGCCGCGGCGCCCAGCGCGCCACCGAGTGCCAAGGCGCCGCTGTCGCCCATGAAAATGCGCGCCGGCGGGGCGTTGTACCACAAAAAGCCCAGGCCCGAGCCGACGATGGCGGCGCAAAACACCGCGACTTCACCGACGCCGGGCATAAAATCCAGTTCCAGATAGCGGGCGAAGACGAAATTGCCGACTAGATAGGCGATCAGCGCGAAGGTCGCCGAGGCGATCATGACCGGCACCGTCGCCAATCCGTCTAGGCCGTCGGTAAAGTTCACCGCATTGGAAGCGCCGACAATGACCAAGGCGCCGAATAGCGGATACACCCACGTAAGATTGAAGACGAGATGTTTGAAAATAGGGAAGGCGAGGGAGGTCGACAGGTCGGCGCCGCCAGGAGACGGCGGTCCAAAACGGGCCATCAGAAAGACCGCCAACACGCCGATGGCGGCCTCGACAGCCAACCGCATCCGCCCGGAGATTCCCGCCGTGGTTTGTTTGGTGACCTTGGCGTAGTCGTCCATGAAACCCAAGGCGCCGAAACTCATCGTCACCAACAACATCACCCAGATATAAACGTCGGACAAATCGGCCCAAAGCAGGGTGGCGACCCCGATCCCGGCTAAAAACATCAGGCCGCCCATGGT
>JANXWN010000281.1 GCA_025351125.1 Caulobacteraceae bacterium
GCTTTTCGCCCTTCTCCACCAAGCGCACCGCCGCGCCCGCGTCATGCGCGGCGATCGCCGCGGCCAAACCGCTCGCGCCGGCGCCGACGATGATCACATCAACAACATCATCCACGGCCGAGGAATCTCCAATAAAAGGTCAAACAATAAGGGGACGTACAGTCGGATGGCGAACGAATCGGTCCTTCTTCAGGCCGCCACTTTCCACGACTGCAGCTCCGGCAGAACCTTGGCCGCGAACAGTCGCATGCTCTGCTCGGCGTTTTGCGGAGACATGCCGCCGTAACTGACCTGGACCGTCAGATCGAAATCGCCCAGGGTCCGGCGCCGGCGGTCGAGCTTTTCCAAAATCTGGGTGGGCGTCCCCCAGGTGTTGATGTCGACGAAGCTGTTGCCGGCATCCTCCAGGCCCACGTCCTTCAGAATGTCGGCGTTGTCGGCATAGTCGCCGTAACCCTTCATATTGCGGAAATGAGCGCCGGCCATTTCATAGTGCTCCATCACCGTGACGTAGTATTTGGCCATGTGATCGCGGGCCAGGGCCTCGGCCCGTTCGGCGCTTTCGTCGCAAGCCAGGAAGTCCACGCACACCGGCGGCGGCGCGGCACGGCCGTGATGCTCGCGGAACAAGGTTCGGTAACGCTCGAAATGGGGAACCATCTCTTCCCAAGGCTTCTGCGCGAAGCTCATCATCCGCGCGCCCAGTTCGGCGCAGATCGGCACAGAGTCGGACGACATCGCCACGCAATAGAAGCGATCGTTGAAGCTGGCGTATGGACGGGGCCGAAGCTCGGCGGGCGCTTGATTGTAAAAAACCCCATCGCCCTCAATTTTGCCGGACTCCAGGGCGTGGAGGATCAGCTTGGCCGCCTCGTCGAACCGGTCGCGCGATTCGTTCATGTCGATGCCGAAGCGGTCATATTCGCGCTTCGCCAGGCCCCGACCGATACCAAACATGGCCCGCCCTCGGCTTAGGTGATCCAACACGATCATCCGCTCCGCCACCCGCAGGGGATTGTTCCACGGCAGGATGACCGCGCCGGTCAGCAGGCCGATGCGGCTGGTCTTGGCCGCCATGTAGGCGAGGAACTGCAGATTGTCGGGCGACATCGCATAGTTGAAGAAATGGTGCTCCACCGCACCGAGGGTGTCGAATCCGAGCGGTTCGGCGAGACCCGCCAGGTGGATGTCACGCTCCCATGCGGCCTGGTCGGTCGTCTGATCCAGAAAGTTCTGGAACACCATTAACAATCCAACCTTCACGGCGATCTCCCTGCGCTTGTCCGGGCGCGTCCGATCGCGCTCCTTTCGACGAACGATGCACGATCGGGCCACCCCGACACAAGGTGAAAACACGTTGATTCTGGATCATGCTCCATTTTTCAAGACGCAACGCTTGATTTGAAAGGCGATCCGACGTCATCAAGCGTCAACAAAAAAGCTGCCGACGCCACGTCGATGCGAGGAGACGTCCATGGGCTACCTTGAGCGCGAAGGCGGTCGGCGGATTTACTACGAGGATCACGCCGGGTCCGGCCTGCCCGTCCTACTGATCCACGGCTGGGCCATGAGCGGGCGGGTGTGGGACGCGACCATGGTCGCCCTGCGGGCCAAGGGTCACCGGGTCGTGACCTTCGACCAGCGCGGCTGCGGTCTCTCCGATAAGGATTTCCACGACAGCCGGATCGCGGCGTCCGGCGCCGATACGGTGGCCTTGTGCGATGCGCTGGGCTTGACCCGGGTGGTGCTTAACGGTTGGTCTCTGGGCGGGGCGGTGGCGGTGGATGCGGCGATCCGGCTCAAGGAACGCTGCGCCGGCGTGGTGCTGACCTGTGGCGCCAGTCCCCGTTACACACGCACAGATGATTTCCCCCACGGCGGCGCGGTTTCCGACGTGGCCGGCACGGTCGCCGCCCTGGCGCGCGATCGGGCCACGGTGCTGCGCGGCGTCGCCCAAATCGTTTGCGCCAAGCCGGTCGGCGCGGCGGTGGAGGATTGGATGTGGTCCATCTTTATGCAGTCGACGCCTTGCGCCGACGCCAGCCTAACGGACCTGGCGCATTTGGATCAACGGGCCGAGCTGGCCGCCCTGAACGCCCCCGTGCTGGTCATAACCGGCTCGGCGGACGCTTTTACGCCGCCCGGTATCGGCGAAGCGGCGGCGGCCTTGGCGCCGCGCTCGTCGCTGGTTTGCTTCGAGGGCAGCGGCCACGCGCCCTTCCTCGAGGATTTCGACGCCTATACAACGGCGTTGAATGCTTTCATTTCCCCGCTGGCCTGAGGAGTTTCGCAACATGGCGCGCGATGTCACCTTTGGGCTTTGGTACGATTTTCGCAATCCGGCGCAATGGCGTCGGCCGTTCAGTCAGTTGTACGACGGCTGCCTGGACCAGATCGCCCAGGCTGAGAGCATGGGATTCGGCTCGGTTTGGCTGACCGAACACCACTTCTGCGACGACGGTTACACGCCCTCGCCGCTGGTGATCGCCGCGGCGATCGGGGCGCGTACTCACGCCATGCGGATCGGCACCAACCTGATGATCCTGCCGTTGCACAATCCGGTGCGTGTCGCCGAAGACGCCGCAACCTTGTCCCTCCTCACCCATGGCCGTTTCGATCTCGGTGTCGGCATCGGCTATCGCGAGGACGAATTCCGCGCCTTCGGCCGGGAACTGAAGCATCGACCCAGCCTGATTGAGGAGGCCATAGAAATCATTCGCCGGGGCTGGGCAGGCGAGGTCGTCGATTTCGAGGGCAAGCGCTTTTCCCTGAAAGGGCAGCGCATCTCGCCCCAGCCGCACATCGCGCCGCGCTTGCTCATGGGCGGGATGTCCGAGCCGGCCATCGACCGCGCCGCACGTATCGCCGACGGCTTTCTCTCCACCGGCGGCATCGGCCAGGACCTCTACGTTACGGCCTTGGAGCGGAACGGCAAGCGGCCCGACCAGGGCGCGATCATCGCCGGCCATTGGGCCATAATTTCGCCGGACCCCGCGCTCGAAGCCGAGCGGGTCGGCCCGCACGTTCTCTACCAAGCCAACGCGTACATCCGCTGGGGCGCCTTCGGCCCGCCTGAAACCACACCGCTCTTTCCGGACGCCAAATCAGCGATCGAGAATGGCCTGTACGAGCTGTGGGACGCCGACACGGCCGTTGAGAAACTCGGCGCCCTGATGGACGCCTACCCTCTAATCCGTGACATCCACTTTTGGGCTCAGTTCCCGGGAGAGCCGATCGAGCAAGGCCAGCGACGGCTGGACTACATCGCGGAAAAGGTTTTGCCGCGGTTGTGAGAGGGGTGGGCGCGGCCCCTTTGGCCGCCCCTTACTTTCCCCGCCCGTAGACCGGATCGGTGTGGTCGCGGCGGCCGCGTTCGTCTTTCGGCAGGTCGAAGAAACCGCTGTCCGCCGCGGCCTCGTCGCGCCGCCAATCGTGAATGCCGGTGCGACTGATGATCTTCCATTCGCCGTTCCGCCGCTGGAAACGGTCGATGTAGCGTCCGCCGATGAACACATCCTTCCCTTCCGCGCCTGAAAACGCTTCGGGGGCCTCCACCCCAATGCGGTGAAATGCGGAAAAGTAACTTTCGGCGTCTGCCTCGTCGTCACGTACGGCGATCGAGATGTTGCCCAAGTGGTGGTGGGTGGCCACGCATTTGCCCAACGTGTCCATGGCATAACCGACGAAGACTTCCGAGGCGCCGGTATAGCCGTGGCTGTGCTGCGAGTCGGGATGAAAGCAGGTTCGCAGCAGAGGCTCGTCAAGTCGGTCGAGCGCACGGCAATAACGCGTTAGAACTTCCGAAATTTCGGCGCGGTCGACGAGGGCGCGGACGGCTGGATCCATGGGGCGGGGGCCTCTTGTTGGCGAATATGATGGTCGAAGGGCGCAATACAGCATTGATCCCGGCGTCAGACCAGGGGAGGATCGGTGTTGGTCGGCCGAAACGTCGGTCGTGCGGTGGGCACCATCATGGCGATCTTGACGACGCAATTCGCGGCGGAACGCGGCGGCGACATCGCCCTTATCGACGAAAGCGGCGAAATATCCTGGGCGAAGCTCGACGCGCGGGTCAACCAACTGGTGAACGGCCTGCGCGCATTAGGCCTCAAACGCGGCGAAACGATTGTGGTCATCGCCGGCAACGGTCGGCCGTGGTTCGAGATCGCCTTGGCCTGCGCGCACGGCGGCTGGACCTATGTGCCGGCCAATTGGCACTTCGTGGCCGACGAGCTGGCCTATTTGATCGATGACGCGGGCGCCGCGCTGGTGCTCGCCGACGGTCGCTTCGCGGCGACGGCGGCCGCCGCCCTGACCGACCCCCGGGGGCGGGCCGTGCGCAACGTCGTTGGGATCGCGGACGCCGATGGCGGCGGGGTCGGCGCGCTGGCGGACGATCACCGCTTTGTGGCGTACGAGTCGCTCATCGCCAAGGCGAGCGCTGACGAGCCGGACGATCAGCGTCTGGGCGGGCCGATGTTTTACACCTCAGGTACGACCGGAAGGCCCAAGGGCGTGCGCAGCGCGCTCGCCGGCGGATTCGACGTCGGTCCCGAAATTATGAAACTCGCGGCGGGGGGCGTGTCTCAAATGATCCCGCCCGGCGGGCGCACTCTGCTGTGCGGGCCATTCTACCATTCGGCGCAATGGGCGTTCAATTTCCTGCCTCTGGTGGGTGGTTGCTCGGTGGTCATACGGCACAAGTTCGACGCCGACGAGGCCCTGGCGGCGATCGACGCTCATGGCGTGACCCACATTCATCTGGTGCCGACCCAGATGAAGCGTCTGCTCGACGTGACCGTCGAGGCCAAGGCGCGGTTTTCCGGCGCCTCGCTGATCGGCGCCTGGCATGGCGCCGCCCCGTGCCCGCCCGGCGTCAAGCGCCACATGATCGACTGGTGGGGCCCGAAAATCAGCGAATATTACGGTTCGACGGAGGGCTCGATCATTTCCGCCATCAACGCCCAGGAATGGCTGGCGGTGGGCGGTAGCGTCGGGCGGCCCTTCCCGACCGTCGAGGTGATCGTGGTCGACGACGAAGGCCAGCGGGTAGCCGACGGCGCCGAGGGCGCCCTCTACTTCCGCAACCAGTCGGGCGCAGACTTTACCTATCACAACGACGCCGACAAGACCGCTGCCGCCCACCTGGAGCCTGGGGTGTTCACCACCGGCGATGTCGGCCGCTTGGACCAGGACGGTTATCTCTGGCTCACCGATCGCAAGATCGACATGATCATCAGCGGCGGGGTGAACATCTACCCGGCGGAGATCGA
>JANXWN010000307.1 GCA_025351125.1 Caulobacteraceae bacterium
CACCCGCGCCGGGGACGACACCGCAACCCCAATCGCCGACCACCGACCACGACCCGGTCCCGCCATTCCACACGCAACTGGCCGCCGGGGCGAGAGTTGGGGTCGCCGTCGCGAGGATTGCGAGTGCCGAGGCGGATACCGCCAACCGACGCTTGGGTGAGGTGAATTGCATGTAGCTTGCCCTGTAATCTTGAATGGCGCAGTGGTAACTCTACCGCAGCCGCGACATATTCGCGACATATTAACGCACCCATTTAGCGCACCGATCACGGCATACTGGCGTCGCAAATTGTTGCAAAGAGCAGTATGTGGCGGCGATTCGCGTAAAAACTGGCGGAATCGCGGCAAACGTCACCGTCATGATTCAGCTAGCGACGAGCGACTCGCCGCGACGACGGCCGATGAGTTGCGCGACTTCTCGGTCGCTCGCCCATGAAATAAAGGCTGCGCTTGTCACTCCACCGCGCCCCCAACGTTCGTTCTTGAGATCAGCCTGCTCCAGCAAGCTCAATAGACGCGCCCGATCGCCCGCCAACGCGGCCAACGTCGCCTGCCACTCGAAGTTGGTGACCGCGCCTAATTGGTGAGCGGCGTCCGCTTCGCGCCTCATCAACTCGAGGAGGGCCGCGGAACCGCCCTTTGCGAAAGTCGCGCGTTCATCATCGGTTCGGCGCGCCATGACCATATCCCCGCGCAATCGGGCGCGCAGCGAGGATTCATCAAGATATTTGGCATAGTTCCGCGTCATCAGGTTGATGGTGGCAAGATAGCTGTGCGAAGACACCGAGGATGGCGCCTCTCTTTCGATCGCGTCCAAAGCGGCCCTTCCTGCCTCGCGGCGTCCGCTCTGCCAAAGGGCCCAACCGTAATCGGCTCGAATGGCGACAGACCCTGGCTCCCGCAGACGCGCCATGTTGAGTTCGTTCAGGCCGGCGGCCATCTCTCCGTTGTTAACCAGGGCGTTGCCGTACCAAAAATGGGTTTGCGAATTCTGGGGGTCGAGCATGAGAGCTCTTGAAAAATGCTCGCGTGCGCCCACGTTATCGTGGCGCCAATAATAGTCTACAAAGGCGAGCGCGCGGTGGGCGTCGCCACAGTTTGGATCGATCGCCAGCGCCGCTTTGGCCGCGGCTTCGGCCTGTGGATAGGCTTTGGCCTCGGGCAAGGCGTCGAACTCCCGGATCAGAAGATACGCATCGGCGAGCCCGGCGTAGGCTGGCGCGAATTTTGGATCGCGGCTGGTGACGGTTCCAAACTCGTTGACGGCCCTGTGCAGTCCATCGGCGGTGCGCGACGCCCAGTCGTCGCGGGCCTGTAGATAAATGGCTGCCAACTCCGGGTCGGCCGGGAGGGGCCTGGACGTGACGCCGCGCGCAACCACCGGGCTCAAACGAATGGCGAAGGGGGCCGCGGCGGCGGCCACGGCTAAAACGCCGAACGCGATCACAAAAGGATGTCGCCGCCGCACCGGCAGTTTCGAGCCGCCGTCGGCTTTAATGGCGGCGTCCGCCGCCGCAAGGTCTGCTGGAGCCACTCTCGGGACGCCCCGCGTCAGCCAAGCGTCGAGCTCATATGTAAAGGCGTAGACCGAGGAGCTGCCATTGCCCGGCATTCGGCGCACGGGGAAATCAGGTGAACGGGCCCAGCGCATAACCGTCGTCCGATCGCGCCCGAAATGCGCCGCAATCGACTTCCAACCGTTAATCCGGGTGAGCGTATCCGTCATCCCGAGCCCCTCTTCGCCAAGCCAAGAACCATAGGTTCGATGAAATTTCAACGCGATTTTCACGGCAACGCTCCTGTTGGCGAAAGGCGCAAATCAGGTGAGGTTGAGCGTCGTGACTGTTCAAGACGCCTCGCCCAACCTCCCCGCCGCTCTGGTCGGACGCGTGATCCACGACGTGATGGGTCCCCTCAGCGGGGTCATATCGGGCCTGGATTTGCTGAACGACCCACAGGCCCGGGACATGCACCTCGACGCCCTGGCCCTGGCGACGGCGAGCGCGCGGGCTTTGCACGACGCCACGGCGTTTGCTCGCATCCTGTATGGCGCGGCGTCGGCCCCGCTGGATGCGGCGGCGCTGGAGAGTTTGGCGCGCGGCCTGTTCGCCGATCAGCGCCCGGTCTTGCACTGGTCGATGATCCTCCCGGCGGTTCCCGCCGTCGTCGGTCGCACCCTGCTGGGATTACTCCAGGTGACCGCCGAAGCCCTGGCCGCCGGTGGCGAAGCGAAGGCCGGTGTCGCAAGCTTGAACGGTGGCGTTATATTGCGGATTGACGCGGTCGGCCCGCGATTGAGGTTTTCGCCCGAAGCTTTGGCCGGCCTACGAGGTTTGCCGTGCGCGCAGGGCTTGATTGGAAAATGGGCGCCGTCGTTCTACCTTTGGACGCAGGTCCAGTTGGCCGGCGGGGTGATCGAGCTTAAGACGGACAACGCCCGCGCGGTGTTGACCGCGCAATTTCCGCCTTAAAATCCCCCTGCAAACGGGTCGCGGATCAGAATAATGTCTTCCCGCTCCGGGCTGGTCGTCACCACGTCGACGCGGGCGCCGATCAGAGCCTCGATGCGGCGCACATAGCTTTGGGCGGCGGGTGGCAAGCCGCTCCATAAGCGAACGCCGTGAGTATTTTCCTTCCAGCCCGGCAGTTCCTCATAGATTGGTTCGACGCTCGCCTGCTCATGCAAACTGGCTGGAAGGTAGTCGAGCACGCGGTCCCCTAAACGATAGCCGGTACAGACCTTCAAGGTCTCGAAACCGTCCAACACGTCCAGTTTGGTCAGCACCACGCCCTTTATGCCGCTGATCGCGACCGACTGGCGGACAAGCACCGCGTCGAACCACCCACAGCGACGTTTCCGACCCGTATTGGTGCCAAATTCGTGGCCGCGTACGCCGAGCCGCTCGCCGATCTCATCGGTCAGTTCGCACGGGAACGGCCCCTCGCCCACCCGCGTGGTGTAGGCCTTGACGATCCCCAATACATAACCGGCGGCCTGCGGTCCGGCGCCCGCTCCGGTGGCCGCTTGGCCCGCCACGGTGTTCGATGAGGTGACGAACGGATAAGTGCCGTGATCGACGTCCAGCATGGTGGCTTGAGCGCCTTCAAACAGCACGCATCGTCCATCCGTAATGGCGGAATTGAGCACCCGCCACGCCGGCTGCAGAAAGGGTGCAACCTTGGGCGCGACCTGCGCCAACAAGGTTTGCAAACCGGCGGACGTCACTTCGGGAAGCCCCAAACCCCGTCGCAACGGCGCGTGGTGGGCGAGCAAGCGCTCGATCTTGGCGCCGAGGGCGGCTTCGTCACCCAGATCGCAAAACCGAATCGCCCGCCGACCAACCTTGTCTTCGTAAGCTGGACCGATGCCCCGTCCGGTGGTGCCGATCTTTCCAGCGCCGGCGCGCGCCTCGCGGGCGACATCCAAATCGCGATGCATCGGCAAGACGAGGCAGGCGTTGTCGGCCAATACCAGCACATCGGGCGTGATGCTTAAGCCCTGCGCGCGGACCCGCTCAATTTCTTCCAGCAATGCCCACGGATCGACCACTACGCCGTTCCCGATGATCGACAGCTTGCCTTGAACGACGCCTGACGGCAGCAGGGCGAATTTATAGGTGCTGTTTCCGACGACGATCGTATGGCCGGCGTTGTTGCCGCCCTGAAACCGCACCACGACGTCCGCCCGGTCGGCCAGCCAATCGATGACCTTGCCCTTGCCCTCGTCGCCCCATTGGGCGCCGATCACCGTCACATTACCCAAAGTCTTTCCGCCTCCAGCGCCTGGAAAGGCGCCGCTATACTGCGTGGACGGCCTTTCCGACGCCGTTTAGCGCGGCGCGGCGCCAAGCTCTAGAGCAAATGACGAAAAGCCCCGCGGTGCGCGGGGCTTTCCTCAGGCCGCTTTCTGCAGCGACTTGTGCAGCAGGCTGATAGCGGCGTCGCGATCAATGCGCTCAATCGCCGCGACCTCGCGCGCCATGCGATCCAGAGCCGATTCGTAAAGCTGTCGCTCGGAATAGGATTGCTCCGGTTGTGTCTCCGAACGGTGCAAATCGCGCACGACCTCGGCGATGGAGATCAGATCGCCGGAATTGATCTTCGCTTCGTATTCTTGCGCGCGACGGCTCCACATAGTGCGTTTGACACGGGCGCGGCCCTTCAGCGTGGTCAGAGCTTGCGAGACGATGTTTCCCTCCGCCAAGGCGCGCAACCCGGCCGTCTTGGCCTTTTTTGTCGGAACCCGTAGGGTCATTTTCTCGTGGTCAAAAGTAATGACGTACAATTCAAGGGGAACGCCAACAATTTCCTGTTGTTCGACGCCGATCACCACGCCGACGCCGTGCGCCGGATAGACGACGTGATCGCCAATCTTGAATTCGTGCTCACTCTTGCTGGTCATAGGTCCTAAACCCTCTTTTGAGCCGCCGGCGACGACAAATTCGCCCGCGAACTTTGCGGAATTACCGCGCCATTAATTCTTGAATCACTCTTCAGGACATCATCAGGTTTCGCAGAGTCTCGGACAACTCGCACACCGAACAATGACGCTATCGCGCTCCGCCGCGCCGGGAGCTTCAAACGTCTCGCCGCGACTCAAAGACAGCTATCACAAAATCGCGGCCATTGAAAGGCTTGGATAAATTCCACGGCAATCGATCGCGTTTGCCACCGCTGCGCGGCGCTCTCTACCCCTCCGGCGAAATGTCGGCGTAGCCGACAACGGGGGTTCGTTCTCTTAAGAGCCCTGGCCTGGCTTTTCGCTGAAATATTTCTCGAACTTGCCGGTTTCGCGTTCGAAATCCTTGGCGTCGGCGGGGGCGGCGCCCATCACCGTGATGTTGGGCCAAATCTTGGCGTAGTCCGTGTTGATTTTCAGCCATTTGCCGTCGGATTCATCCTCGGTGTCGGGCTTGATCGCGTCGACCGGGCATTCGGGCTCGCACACCCCGCAGTCGATGCACTCGTCGGGGCTGATGACCAGAAAGTTTTCGCCTTCGTAAAAGCAGTCCACCGGACACACCTCCACGCAGTCCATAAACTTACATTTAATGCAGGCATCGGTGACGATGTAGGTCATCGTTTGACTCTGGGCGAAGGGGGAAGGGGCGAAGACGATGGCGCCCCCGCGGGGGCCGGGGTGTTTGTCAGGCCCGAGCCCGAATTGTCAATGGTCGGCGCGGGGTTCCCGTCGAGAGTTTCATAAAGTGCGCGGGCTTCAGCGGCGGGGCCACGCCGTTCGCCGGCCGCTCGAACGCGGATGGCGAGCAACCGACCGGCGTGGACGAAGACCAGCGAGTCGCCGGGCCGGACAGTTCGCGAGGCTTTGTCGACACGGCTATGCGAACCGTCCGTGCGCGCAAGCCGGATGCGACCGTGCTCGACAGCGGCGGCGGCCTGGGTTCGCGTCTTGAACAGTCGCGCCCGCCACAACCATACATCGATCCGGGCGACGTTGATTAGGCAGGCGTCCTTAGGCACGGGCGGCGCGTCTACGGCGAACCCGGCGCTTGGTCGGCGCCGCGGCGAGGTCGGCCAAAGCGGCGAAGGGCGATCCTTTCGGCGCCACCGGCGATGCGCCGACCACGGGCGCGCGCCGACGGCGACGCCAGCGGACCGGTGTTTCAGGGTCGGAGGGTTTGCTGCGCGCGAACCCTAATCCGCGCAAAACCGCGGCGGCTTGCGGCTCCGTCCACCCTAGCCGGGCCAACACTTCGCTCGACGGGCTAAAACCGTCCGCCTGCGGACCCGCGCTACGTATCTCGGCAGACAACCGCTCCAGCGCGGTGGCTTCGACGATCACGGCGCCGGCCATCATCAAACCCCGCAGTCCCAAAGCCCGCGCGGGCGGCGGCGGCGAGGGAGTGGTCCACGGCCCCCCGCCGGCGGGCCGCCAATCTCGGTCGGCTTGAGCGGCGAAGGCCCAGGCGACCGGTCGCGCCTCGGGCGTCGATTGTTGCGGCGTCCACACGCAAAATGCGCCGATCCGCACCCCGCCCA
>JANXWN010000313.1 GCA_025351125.1 Caulobacteraceae bacterium
CCGGGGCCGTCGATGATCTCGACCCGACCCAGCGCATCGATGATCTCCCAGTGGCGGGAGATCAGGCTCACCGTATCGGCGCCGTGGTTTTCGACATTGACGGTGTAAGCCCACACATAGCGCGGGATCGCCGGATCGGACTGGTCGGGCAGGAATTGCGGCGTAACCCGCACCACCACATCGCGGGTTTTGGCCTCATAATCCATTGGCGAGCAGACCATCGAGGGCGCGGCCGATATCGCGCGCCAGATCCGCCTCGCCTTCAAGGCCGACGGATAATCGCACCCAGCCGTCGGTCAGGCCGATTTCCAGGCGCTGTTCCTCGCTCATCGAGCGATGCGTGGTCGTCGAGGGATGGGTGGCCATCGACTTGGCATCGCCCAGATTGTTGGAAATGTCGATGATTTGCAAGGCGTTGAGCACGCGGAAAGCCGCCGCGCGCGTGCCGACGTCGAACGCGATCAAGGTGCCCCCGCCGGTCATTTGCCGTTGCGCTATGGCGTATTGCGGGTGATCGGAGCGCGTCGGATAGCGGCAAGCCTTGACTCGCGGATGCTCAGCGATCAGATCGGCGAGGGCGGTCGCGGTTTGCGTTTGACGCCGCACGCGCAGGTCGAGGGTTTCAAGACCTTTCAGCAAAATCCAGGCGTTGAACGGCGATATCGCCGGGCCGGTGTGGCGAGCCATGTCCTTGTAGGATTCTTCCATCAGGGCCGCATCGCCTAGGATTGCGCCCCCCATCACGCGGCCCTGACCATCGATGTGCTTGGTGGCCGAATAAACGACGATATCGGCGCCCAATTTCAGCGGCGACTGATAGATCGGGGTAGCGAACACGTTATCGACCACCACCTTGGCCCCGATCGCCTTGGCCAAAGCGCAAATCGCGGCGACGTCACAAATCTCCAACAGCGGGTTGGCCGGGGTTTCGAGAAAAAACAATTTGGTATTGGGGCGCACCGCCGCGCGCCAAGCGGCCAAGTCAGGAGCGTCGACGAAGCTCGTCTCGATGCCGAACCGGGGGGCCCAGGTATTCAGTATCCAACGGCACGAGCCAAACAACGCTTTTCCGGACACCACGTGATCGCCGGCCCTGATGAGCCCGGTCATCGCCAGGTGCACCGCCGCCATGCCCGACGCGGTCGCGCGGCAGGCTTGCGCGCCTTCCAGCAAGGCGAGACGGTCTTCGAACATTTGTACGGTGGGGCTGCCGTAACGGGCGTAGATGAACCCCGGCGCCGCGCCGGAAAACCGCTCGTCGGCGCTCTCGGCGGTGTCGTAGGAAAAACTCTGCGTCAGATAAAGCGCCTCGGTCATCTCGCCGTGCGACGAGCGGTTCAGACCGCCGCGCACTAGGCGGGTGGCGGTTTCCCAATCGTGCGGATCTTCGGTCACGGCGGCTATCCTGTCGGGGGATCAAAAAGCGATCGGCATGAACGGCGCCGGAGCGGCGTCGGTCAAGAGACGATCTGCGATGAAGCAACGATGAGGCTCTGGCGAGCGTTTAGTTGAGCGTATAGTTGGGGCGATTCGCCGGATGCCTTAGCCCTTGACCCAACCGACTCCGCGTTCCGATCTAGACCTCGCGGTGCGGGCAAGCCTCGTCGCCGCCTTTGCGCGTGCGCGGGCCGAGGCCGCGCCCTACCGTCATTGGCTGGTGTCGCGGGTGTTCCCGCCGGGCGTGACGGACGCCCTGCGCGCTCTGCCCTTTTCGGCGCCGCGTCTCGACGGCGTGTCGGGCAAGCGTGAATTGCACAATGATCAACGCCACTATGTCGACGCCGCCAACATGGCGCGTTTCGACGTCTGCGCCGCCATCGCCGAGGCGTTTCAGTCGCGGGAGGTCGTGCGGACCATCGAAGCGGCGACCGGCGCCGATTTGGCGGGCGGCTATGTTCGGTTGGAATATGCGCAAGACGCCGACGGTTTTTGGCTGGAGCCGCACACCGACCTGGGGGTTAAACGCTTCACCATGCTGATCTATTTGCCGGACGGCGCCGCTCAGGCGGATCTTGGCACGGATCTTTATGCCGATAGCGCGACCTGGGCTAAACGCGAGCCGTTCGTGGACAATACCGCTTTGGTTTTCGTGCCGAGCGAAACCACGTGGCACGGCTTGGCGCGGCGCACGATTACCCGTGTGAGAAAATCGGTGATCATGAACTATGTCACCGCCGATTGGCTGGCGCGCGAGCAATTGGCCTATCCGGAGACGCCCGTTTGCCGTTGAAGCAAGGCGCGCACGGTCAGAGCCACGGCCGGCGTGGCGTTGATCGGGGCCGTCGCAAGCCACGACGCCGGATCGCCGGTGAAGCGGCGGACGCGCCCGGTTTTGATCAAGGCGTCGATGAATTGGCGGTAGCGGGCAATGTTCAGATCGATCACCTCGACCGGCGCCGACGTCGACACCGCTTCGGAGATCATCGACACACTGTCGCCCGTGACGATCAACCGGTCCGACAGGGCGAGGACGGCGCGATACGGATTGTCGCCGGC